>CANOHR010000033.1 GCA_947565875.1 uncultured Pseudoflavonifractor sp. | reverse complement strand
TTCTTCAGGATAACGGCCTTGATTTTCTACAGGGCCGGGAGCAGTTTACCACCGACAGGCTGGAGGGGGTGGATGCCCAGCTTTATTCCGAAACTGCTCTTACTGTAAACGGCCAGGATAAAGGCTCCGTAACCTCCCTGCTGTTCCGTGAGGAACTCTATCTGCCCGTAAACAATGTGGCGGGACTGATGGGAAAACAATACCTGCGCTTTGGCAATGACATCCACCTTTATGACACCCCAACCCAAAAGGAACTGGCTGAGGTAAAGAACTATCTCTCCTCGACTTCCAACCACTTGAAGGCGGTCCGGGACCTGGTAACGGGCGACGCTCCCCAAACAGAGGAGGATTTTCTTTCCCTGATGAGGAAAGCTCAGGGGGAACTGATGGCGGTCTGGGAAGCCCCCATTTCCTCCTTTGAGCCTATGAGGCCTTATGTGGAAAAGATACAGTACTATACCCTTCTGGTCCTGAACGATAAGGTGGATTTTTATCTTCCCGAAGAGGAGCGCAGCGGCACCGCCCAGGCGTTGTCGGATCATCTGGGCGGATATGTTTGGAAGCGGACAGTCGGGCTTATCCCCCAGACCTTCCTGGAAAATTGGAAGGAGTTTACCTGGGAAATGCTTTCAGATAAATATAAGGTGACCACCTACTTTATGGAACTGGAAGGATGGTTTTCCACTGCAAAGAACTTTATGGAGGAGGTCCGCAACGCCCTTCCTGACGACGCCTTCGCCGTAGACAGCGCCTCCTACACCGACGCCGATAAGATCGTTTATCAGAAGGCGGTGGATACCCTCTCCCGGCTGGGGGTCATCTCCGGGAGGGAGGACGGCTCCTTTGACCCCCAGGGGCTGGTGACCCGGGCGGAGTGCGCCAAGCTGCTGGTGGCCATGCGCTGCGGCGGCAACCCCGAGCGGATCCCTGCCCACCAGGGGACCCCCGCCTTCTCCGACATTGAGGGCCACTGGGCGGAGGATTACATCTCCTACGGCAAAGAAAGTCTGGACCTATTCTCCGGCAGAGGAAACGGTCTCTTTGACCCCAACGCCAACGTGACCGGGCTGGAGTTTGCCAAGATGGCCCTGGGAACCCTTGGTTATGACCCAACGGCTTATCAGCTCACCGGGGCCGACTGGGCCTCCATGACCAACCGGGTGGCCTTTCAGGTCTGTAAGCCATCCCTCTATGAAGGTCTGGGTGAGGATGTAGCTCTCAGCGCCCCCATCACCCGGGAGGCGGTCGCCCAGATCCTCTATAACATGCTTACCAATCCCGTGATAGAAAGAGTCCCGGATACCACCTCCCTTCCGGACGAGGTCACGTATCATTATGGCGTCAAAAAGGACCGGGAGGGCCGGGAGGTCTCCTTCTTTTCCGCCTATTTTGACGCCACGAAATGGGAGGCTCTTTCCTCCAGATAGGCAGCAGTTGAGAAACCCGTTGGGGGGAAAATAGAATTTATAGGTGAGTGTAGACGGGCCGGTTTAGAACCGGCCCCTACGCACAGGCGCGTTGGTTGGGGTTCGTAGGGGCGGGTTCCATCGGACAACCGTTAGCGGCTTTGCCGCTTTACGGGTATCACATACCCGTAGGGGTAAACCCGCCCGGCTGTAATTTTTATTTCTCCCCAAAAAAGGCTCCCGGCGGAAGGAACATCCTTCCACCGGGAGCCTTTTTGAAAAACACCTTTTAATCCAGATCGTACACCGTCACGCCGGACAGGGTGGTGTGGAGGATGATCTCCGCCTTGCCGTCGCCGTCCACGTCGCCCAACAGGGGGCGGGACATGCAGCCGTTGGGCACAAGGCTGGAGGTGTCGGCGGTGGGGGGCAGCTCCACCTGCTGGAGGATGCTTCCCTGCCCATCCACAATGTAGAGGGAACCCCGCTTGGCTCCATTCTTCTGGGTAAAGGTGGTGAAGACGATCTCCGCCTTGCCGTCGTTGTTCACATCCTCCACCACAGGGGCGGCGGCATACTCCATGGTGGAGCCGTCAAAGACGTTGATGGGCCAGTTATCATGCTGGGTGTGGTCCAGCCAGTAGCAGTTGAGCTTGCCGGAGTAGTCGGGGTACAGGATCTCCAGAGAACCGTCCCCATCCACGTCGGCGCACACCGGGTCGGGCATACAGCGGTCAATGATGGTCCAGTCACTGGTGGTCAAGGGGTTTAGGGGAGGCTCCTTCACCGTGGGAGCGGCAGACCAGGCGGCATTGAAGCGGGTCCGGTCTCCGTTGAAAATGAACAGCTCATTGTAAAGGTGGGGAAGGTCGGCCCCCGCGTTGGCGGCGGGTTCGTCGGCCCGGTCGTGGATATCGCCTACCACGACCACCTCGTTTTTCCCGTTGCCGTCCAGGTCGGCGATGACCGCCTTACTGAGGGTAAAGTGGGCGGTGAGCCGTTCGTTCATCCCCAGAGAGGGGATGTCCAGGCTCGTTCCCATCCGGTCATAGGCCCGGCCAAAACCGCCGTTATAGACATGGGTCTCGTACTCCGCGTCGGAGAAGGCGCCCACCCGGCCCCATACAACCTTCTCCGTCACCCCATACTCCTCTCCCATGGTCATGTGGAAGGCGGTACGGACCTGGGAGCCATCGGGCTTATAAGCGCAGATCTGCCCCATATCGGCGGGGGCCACGATCTCCTTCACTCCGTCGCCGTCAATGTCCCCGATGGCCAGGTTGTCATTGAAGATCCCGTAGGAGAAGGCCAGGGAGGGGGAGCGGGGATCGGACTCCAGAGCAGGGGTCTTGCTGCCGTCGGCAGAAGCCGTCAACTGAGGCCAACCGGAACGAATCGTGCCGTCATGCTCGTAGACATAGACGCTGAGCCCGTCCGCCACGCCGACGCCTGCGGCAATCTCCAGGGTGCCGTCGTTGTCCAAATCGCCGACCGCAACGGAGTAGACTTCGTCGGGGAGGGCCTGGGGCCAGCCGGGCTTCAGATAGCCGTTTTCGTCGTAGACAGCCACGCTGCCCTGGTGGAGAATGCTGCTGCCGTGTCCGGCTACGATCTCATTGCGGCCGTCCCCGTCGATATCGCCCACGTAGAGATCCGGCCAGGTGCGGAAGCTGAGGCCCAGCCCGTCGGTGGTGGAATTTCGGTCGGAACCCACGGGGAACCGCCATTTCAGCGCCCCGGTGGCGGCGTCCAAGCACTGGACGGAGTAGGAGGCGGCAAGGATCTCCAATGTGCCGTCCTGGTCGATATCGCACAGCACGGGCCTTCCGTGGTAGGCGTCCTCACACCAGCCGGTATCGTACTTGCCGCCGCCGGTATACTTTACCGACAGGGTCCCCGCGCTCCCCGAGGAGATGGAGCGCACCGCCCCGGAGCGGATGGCGTCCCGGTTGGTATAGACATTGTAGAGAAGCTGATAGGCCTGCTCCATGGTGACGGTCATCTTGGGGGACATGGAGGAACCCCCTGTGCCGTTCATGATCTGAATGAGGTAGGCCCGCTTTACGCTGGGAGCGGCCCAGGAAGAAAGGTCTGCCTCATCGGAAAAGGTTATGCCGCTCACATCCGTCTGACTGTAGGTAACGCCGCAGGCGTCCAGCACCCGCAGGAGCATGGTGGCGATCTGCTCCCGGTTTACCGAGTCGTTGGGGGAGAAGGTGGTGCCGTCCCCGGTCCCTGAAACGATCTTCAGCTTATAGGCCCGAAGGGCGTCCAGGTCGGAGGTATCGGTAAAGGGGTTCTTTACGTCGGAGGGGTCTGGCTTGGGCATACCGGTAATGAGTTCATAGAGGATGACCCCCAACCGGGCAAAATCTGCCCGGGTAACGGTGCGGTCGTAGCCGGAAAAATCGGCTCCGGACAGCTTTCCCGTCCCCTTGAGCCAGCTGACGGCGTTACCGGCCCAGTCAGAGGGAATGTCCTGGGCGGCCATGGCGGGCGCACCAAGGGAGAGGGTCAGGGAAAGGGCTAAGAACAAGGAAAGCACGCGCTTCTTCATAACGGGCAAAAACCTCCTTTTAAATCCTGTTAAAAATATTATAGGACAATTTTGGGAAAAAAACAATATGCGACCAGCATGGAAAAAGGACCGCCTGCCGTGTTTTCACAGCAGGCGGCCCTAAAAGCGTCAGATCACTGCTTGATAACGATGGTGGCCACAAAGGTGCCGCCATCATAGTTGCCGAAGACCCGGACGCTATCCCCGGCGTTGAAGCCGCTTCCCAGAGTGAGGGAGGAGCCGTTCAGGTTCATCATATTGGCATTTCTCACATCCACCACTACAGGGGAGGTATTTCCCAGGGAATCTGTGATAAGAATGCTCATCTCCCGCTTGTTCCCTGAGGTGTTTTTGGAGAAAACGGTACCTGTGAGTTCTGTGGAGGAGGAAGCCACAGCGGTGATATCAATGGAGATCACCTTATCTCCGTTGGTGACCATACCAATGGTGAAGCCGGGCTTTAAGTTATAGATATTGGAGGCAGCCCCGTTCTGGCTGACGGATACGCCCTCCCCCACCGTGTAGGTCCCGGAGGTGCCGTCGGAAAGGGCCACGTCAATGACCACGCCAGAGCGTTCCAGGTTGACCCGCTCGATAACGCCGGTGAGGTTGGCGGTCTGGGCGGTGGCGTCGATCTGCTCCAGATTATTGTACCGGATGGTAAGCTGGACGTGATCTCCGGTCCTCAAGGTCTCAATGGAGCCCTTCTTGCCGTCCCGGGTAATGCTGGGAAGCTGGGTAATGTCCAGGTTATAGGTGGTGGTGATCCCATCCTCCAGAGTGATCTCAATGACAGTGGTGGCGCCGTAGTTGATGGAGGTCAGGGTCCCCTCCACCAGGGTGGAGCCGGGGAAGGCGTCCATCTGAACGATCATGTTGCCGTTGAGCATGGCGGTCACATACCAGCCGGATTCGATCTGGTCCACCGTCCGAAGCTGGCCGTCATAGGTGATAACGGCGCTCTGGCTGATGGTGGGGTTGACCTCCTTGCGGGAAAAAACGTCGCTGATGTGGACGCTGCGGGCGGTGCCAATGGTGCTGAGACGCTTGATGGGCCCCTGGACAAAATTGCTCACCGTATCCACAGCTACGCTGGAGATCTGGTTGGAGTCGGTAAAGAGCCGAAGCTGAACATATTTGCCCACATGGGAGGAGGAAAGACTTCCAAGCGCGCCGTTGACGGTGATGGTGATGCCTACAGGCAGGGTATAGTGATATACCACACCGTTGAAGGCGGTAACGCCCAGGGTGGTCGTACCACCGATAGAGGTAACGCTTTCCACCAGGCCCTCGGTGAGTTGGGTGCCGCCATTGAAGCGGACGCCGGCCAGATGGCCCATCTCATCCACATAGCAGTCGGCGGAGGTATACCCGGCGTCCTCGTCGATGAGCTCCCGGCCCCCCACGTCCCGGCCCACCGCCACTTCGGTAAAGCGGTCGATGGTAAGAGTGTGGGAGCCGCCGTTGATGAGAATGGAAAGCTGGTTGTCCGTCAGGTCGGAGATGGTACCGGTATACTTCTCTACCACACCGCTGAGCCGGACCTCCCGTACGTCGCCGCTCTTGGAAAGATTGAGCCGGACATACTGGCCCACCCGGAGGGCGGAAGCGGTGGTGAGCATGTTGTCGTCATAGATCTTGGCCGTGGAGGGAATGGAAAAAGACTGGGTACCGGAAAGCTCGCTGGTAATAGCCAGAATGGTGGAGCCATCGGCAGCGGCAGTCACGTTGGAGATGGAACCCGCCTTCCACTCGTAGGTGGTATACTCGCTGAGTTCGGCGGTGATCCCGGCATCCTCCATAAAGTCCAGGGCCCGGCTGAGCATGGTGGTCATCTCAGCCCTCGTTACTGCCCCCTTGGGGTCAAAGTTGCCTGCATCCTTGCCCTTGACGATGCCGAAATTGGTCAGCACATAGACATAGGGCTGGAGGGCGGGAGAAATGTCCCCCTTGTCGGCATAGCTCAGGGAATAATTGGAAAGGCTCCGGGCCAGGGGCTCCAACTGCATAGCCCGGACCAGGTACATGCAGATGTTTTCCCTGGCCATGGTCTCCTCCAAAAAAGTCTTCTCCCCGTTGGGAGCGTCCTTGGTCTTGGGATCCACCCGGGACAGTTCCTCCAACTCAGAGATGGAGAGGACCCCCGTCTCCAGGGCAACCGCCATCTCGGTGGCAGCCCATACGTTCATATTGTTGGCAGCGGGCAGGGTCTCGGTCATCTGGTCCTTCCGGGCCTCGGCGATCTTGGCCTGGGTCCCGGCGTCCACGCCGGTAGCCCGGGCACAAAAAAGAAGGGTCTCGGCGGCGGTCATCCTCCCGTTGGGCTTAAAGGTGCCGTCGTCATAGCCCTTGGCATAGCCCTGATTGGACATTTTCGTAATGTCCTCATAGCCCCAGAATTCCTCCGTCACGTCGGAGAAGCTGGCGGCATGGGCAGGCGCCGTCACCAGAGAGAGGGTCAGCGCCAAGGCGGAAAACAGGGCCCCAAACCGGTTCAGTTTCATATATTTTTCCTCCAGACCTTCAAGATAATGTAGTCCGTCATTTTATAAAACACATTATACGCCAGGATCCGCCAAAAAGCAATCATTTCCCGTGATTGGATGGATTTTCCGTCACAGCCGCCTCTTGCGCTGCAAACGCACATCCTCACCGTAAAAGCGCAGGACCCGGTATTCCCCCTCCAGGCGGGAAGCCGTCTGCCCGTTGTAGCGGGCACGGACCCCATCCATGGAGAGGTTGGAGGAGACCACGGTGGCCCGGCTCTGTGTCAGGCGGGTATTGATAAGGGTATAAAGAGCGGATTGGACAAAGGGAGTGGTAAACTCGCTTCCCAGATCGTCCAGGATCAGCAGGTCACAGCCCAGATACCGCCGTGTCTCCTCCTGAGCCCCCTTGCCCTCTTGGACGTCCCTGGAAAATTTTTGTTCCTCAAACCGGGCAAAAAGGTTGGTGGCCGTATCGTAAACAACGGAAAACCCATTTTCCGCCACGGTGCGGGCGATACAGGCGGAGAGGAAAGTCTTGCCCAGCCCCGGATCTCCTGTCAAGAACAAATTAGGAAACAGAAACTTCCCAAATTTCTGGGCGTAGTTCAGGCAAAAGTCATAGATAAATTCCATATTTTCCTTGGGAGAAAGGGATTCGCCCGGCCAGGGAAGAGGGGAATACCACTCCAGGGAAAAGCTGTCAAAACTTTGCTCCCCCAGATCCAGCAGCTTAGAAAGCTCCTTGACCTGCTCCTGGGCGCATAGAAGCTTCAGGCAGCCGCACATATGGGTCCCCACCCAGCCGGAATCTCCACACTTTTTACAAGCAGGAACGTCCTCCAAAGCGTCGGGGGGACAGCCCAGTTCCTGAAGAAGTTGGGCCTGCCGGCGCTGAAGATCCATATTTTTGTCCCGAATGACCTGAAGGGCAGGGCTTGGATCGCTGCCTTTGCGAAGACTGGAGGTAATAATATCCAGAATGGTCCCCTTCAGCTGACGGTCGATATCTCCCAGCTCGGGGCACCGGGAATAAAGGTCCCGGCGAAGAGCCTCCCGGCTCTCCTGCCGTTCCTTTTTCGCCCCCTCCAGACGCTGGGAGGCCCGGCGAAGGACAATGGGATCGTATGCCATTCAGCTTCCCTCCTTTTCCTGCTTTCTGAGAAAGGCCCGCAGCCGCTCCATGTCCTCCCTGGCCCGGCGGTCCGCCTCGCCAGGGGTACCCGGCTGAGGGGCGGTGGCTCCCGCGCCGGGACGGACACGGGAAGAACGGGAGGGCCGGGAAGAGTCGGAGGTGTTGATCTCTGAAACCTTGTGCAGCCCCTTTTCATGCCAGCTTTTCAAAATAGAATTCATATAGGGCCAGTTGAGACTTTGCTTTTTCAGCACCGTCTTTTCGTAGGCCAGACGGATGGCGTCGTCATCAAAGCCCATATCCAGCCAGGCGGAGATGTATTCCCGCTCCCGCTCCACCGGGGGGCGGTCCCGGATGTCCAAAAGGGCCAGGATCTGGACCGAGCGGTCCCGGAGCATGGTCAGCCGTTTCAGGTGGACCTCGGCGGCGTCTACAGTGTCCGCTCCCCGTTCCTTCCAGCGGATGGCCTCCCGCTGGATCTGGGGCATACGGGGCATATGGCCGGGGCCATACTTGCGCTGGAATTCCTCGATGGTCCAGCTTACCACCAGAAGAATGACCTCAGGGGGAAGCCCGGAGAAATCATAGATGGTATAAAGGCCCTTCAGGTCATTGGTAGAAAGCACCTTGCCCAGCCGCCGCTGGACCTCCTGGACCAAAATAGGAAAGGGAGACGCCTGATTTTCCAGTTCCCGGTTGATATCCGCAGCGGTATACTCCGGCGCCACGGGCCGAGGCTCAGGAGGCGGGGCGGAAGGAGATGCCTGGGCCAGTTCCAGAGAATTTAAAAGGGACAACGCCGCATCGCAGCGCCCCGGCTCCCACTTAAGGGCCCGCGCGGCGGAGGCAGTCTGATACTGGCCGCCGGTTTTTAAAAGATACAAATATAAAAGGGCCGCGTCCCCGCTTCCCGCTCCGATGAGCCGGTCGGCCGCTCCGGCGGCCAGGGAGAGGATGCTGCCGGGAAGGTACGGACCACTTGCCATGGGAACGCCCCCTTTCCTCATAAAATGCCAAGTTTATTCTACACGAAAATGGGGCGAAGGTAAAGCAAAAAATACGCAGGGGCAGAGAAAAGGAGCCAGGGCTTCAAGGTAGAAAAACCCACCTTTTCTTTTTGGGAAAACCATCTGAAAAGGGGACCCCAAAATGGCAGATATTTTTCGTTATAATACATATGAAATTTATCAATCATATGTTGCAATTATAAATTTTACAAGATATAATAGGCTATCGAAAGATTCCTACCAAAGTGACGAACGGTAAG
>CANOHR010000032.1 GCA_947565875.1 uncultured Pseudoflavonifractor sp. | reverse complement strand
TTCCAGATTGAAGCGGTCAACTGGCTGGAGGTGGACTTTTCCAGATGGGGAGAGATCAGCGAGCCCATTCAGAGCCAGTTTGGGTATCATATCATTCTCCGGCTTCCCCTGGAGCGGGAGGAATTAAAGGAGCAGCTGGGGGGAAGCTACAAACTCAACACTATCCTTCAGGGTTGGATGGACGCGGCTAGTGTGGACACCACCAGCCTTTATGATGACCTGGACCCAAAGACCTTTTATGATAAGCTTCAGCAGGTCAATGAAGGAAAGCTGATGGAGGCGCCCACGGAGAACGAGACCCCAGCGGAAAGCACAGCGCCCGCAGAAAGTGGGACTCCTGAGGAAAAGGAGACCCCGGTAGGCTGAGGACGGAAGGACCGGTCGAAATTTGGCGAGGCGGAAGGCCTCGCCAAATTTTTACCCAAAATACAATAATAGTTGTAGCCAATGTATATTATCGATGATTCCATTCTACCATAATTGTGGCAATCTATATCTATCATTGTTTAGATAGGAGGCGCCACTATGGCAAAGACGGAAAAGACAAGGGATCCAGAGGCGGTAAAGGTGGGACGGAGGGTCAGGCTGGCCCGGCAAGGGCGGCAAATGACTCTGGAACAGCTGGCGGAGGCAGCCGAGACTTCCGTACAGTTTCTCTCACAGGTGGAAAAAGGGGAACAGAACATGACCACAATAAAGTTCGGAAAGCTGGCAAAGGCCTTGCGGGTATCCAGCGACTATCTGCTGTATGGAAAGGAGGGGCTGAAGGACATGACGGCTTTGGCGGCGGAATTTCTGGGGGAAATGAATCCCATCGAGCGGGATCTGCTTGCCCGGGTGGTCTTGGGGCTTCAGGGGGTACTGGAAGCCATCCGACCGGAAGGTGAAAAGTAATGAAAGAGCGCTCCGGGTACTCCTGGTGGAGGATGAGCTTTTGCTGGGCAGCCTCAGCCTTCATTGCCTGGAAAGCCAAGGAGGGATAGAGGCTATCTGGGCGGAGGACGGAGAAAAGGGGCTGGAACTGGCTTGGTCCTGGAGGCCTGATGTGATCCTGCTGGATCTGGTGCTGCCGGAGATGAGCGGGGTGGAACTTTTGCGCCGATATCGGGGCTGGGGAGGAACGGCAAAGGTCCTGGTAGTGACCGGGGCGGAGCCAAAACTGATCCAGGAGACCCTTTTTGCCCTTGGGGCCGACTTTATCATGCGAAAACCGGTGCGCTGGGGGGAACTTTTCGGACTGATCCGTCTACATGCGGGCGGAATGAGGCTGGCCTGCCGGGAAATGCTCTTGGAAATGGGGGCTAAGGAGGAGTGCCGGGGCTTTTCTCAGGCGGTGGAGTGCGCGGTCCTTTTGGGGGAGGGTAAGTGCGCCCTTTTAAAGGAGGCTTATATCGAGGTGGCATCCAAGCAAGGAACGGGGCCGGGTTGCGTGGCAAAAAATATAGAGCGCCTGGCCCAGGACGTTCACAAGGCGGGGACGGCGCTTTACCACCGGCTGACCGGGAAGGAACTGGGGGATCCTCACCTGACGGCGCGGGAATTTTTGGACCTGCTTTCCCAAGCCGCCAGGATTCCCTTGTAATCGGACAGGCCCGACGGCTATCATAGAGCTTACCAGAAAGCGGAAAGGACGGGGGCCTATGATCGCATGGTACAACAAAAGTTTGTCGGAAACCTTGGGGGAACTGACCACCGACCGCCGTCGGGGCCTGACGGGGGGGGAGGCCCGGCGGAGGCTGGAAAAGTACGGGCCCAACCAATTGAAAGGAAAACCGCCCAGAAGCATGTTTCTTCGGCTTTTAGACCAGTTAAAGGATCCCATGATCCTGGTGCTGCTGGCGGCTGCCGCCCTCTCTCTGTGGTCTAGCGGAGGGGAGGACTGGCTGGACAGCGCCATTATTCTGCTGATCGTTGTGGTCAACGCCGTCATTTCCATTTCCCAGGAAAATAGCGCCCAAAAGGCCCTGGAGGCTCTGCGGAATATGTCCGCTCCCCAGGCCCGGGTAATACGGGACGGAAAGGATAAAAGGGTGGAGGCTGCCATGATAGTCCCCGGCGACCTCATTCGCTTGGAGGCGGGCGATCTGGTGCCCGCCGACGCCAGGCTTGTAGAGGCGGCGGGACTGAAGGCGGATGAAAGCGCCATGACGGGAGAGTCGGTGCCGGTGGAAAAATTCGCCGGGGAAACACTGCCGGAAATGACAGCGCTGGGGGACCGGACCAACATGGTTATTGGATCTACCGTCATTACCGCGGGCCGGGCGATGGCGGTGGTCACCGCCACAGGGATGGACAGCGAAGTGGGCAAAGTGGCGGGGCTTCTTCTGGAACAGGAGGAGAGCGCCACCCCCTTGCAGCGGCGGATGGGTGAGATATCCAAGACCCTGTCCTTTCTCTGCCTGTGCGTCTGTGCGGTCATGTTCGGCGTGGGCCTGCTTCAAGGGCGGGAAATGCTGGATATGTTTATGACTGCCGTGTCCCTGGCGGTGGCCGCTATTCCCGAGGGGCTTCCCGCCATTGTTACCATTGTGCTGGCGTTAGGAGTCCAGCGCTTGGCAAAGCGGGGGGCTATCGTCAAAAAGCTCCCTGCCGTAGAGACCCTGGGCTGTGCCGGGGTGATCTGCTCGGATAAGACGGGGACTCTGACCCAAAACAGGATGACCGTCCGGCAAATATGGGTCCCGGAGGGAGAGGAGGAAGGGAGACTCCTGAGTGCGGCGGCCCTGTGTAATGACGCTGTCCTCTCAGGAAAGAAAAGCGTGGGAGATCCTACGGAGGCAGCCCTGGTAGAGGCGGCCGCCCAAGCGGGACTGTGCAAAAGCAATCTGGAGCGGGAGACCCCCCGGCGGGGGGAGATCCCCTTTGATTCAGAACGGAAGCTGATGACCACCGTTCACGCGCTGTCTTCTGGCGGATACCGTTTGTGCGTAAAGGGCGCGCCGGATGTGCTGATTGCCCGGTGCCTTCTTACGAAAGAGGAAAAAAGGAGAGCGCTGTCTGCCAACGATAAGATGGCCGCTCAGGCTCTTCGGGTGCTGGGGGTGGCGGAGCGGTACATAGAGAGGCTGCCAGGGACTTTGAGGGCGGAGGAAATAGAACAGGGGCTTACCTTTTTGGGACTGATGGGGATGATGGACCCGCCCCGGCCTGAGGTGGGGCGGGCGGTGGAGCAGTGCCGGAGGGCCGGGATCCGCCCGGTGATGATCACAGGGGACCATAAGCTTACCGCTGTGGCGGTAGCGAAGGAACTGGGGATCTGCCGGGAGGGGGATATGGCCGTCACCGGCACGGAACTGGATTTTATGCCTCAGGAACTACTGGATCAGGACGTGGAGAAATTTTCTGTTTACGCCCGGGTGTCCCCTGAGCATAAGACCCGGATCGTCAATGCCTGGAGAAAGAAAGGAAAGATCGTGGCCATGACAGGGGACGGGGTCAACGACGCTCCCGCTCTGAAGGCTGCCCATATTGGCTGCGCCATGGGCATTACGGGGACTGACGTGGCCAAGGGGGCGGCTCACATGATCCTTACCGACGACAACTTTGCCACCATTGTCTCGGCGGTGGCGGAGGGGCGGGGGATCTACTCCAATATCCGAAAAGCGATCCATTATTTGCTCTCCTGCAACATTGGGGAGATCCTGACCATTTTTTTGGCTACCGTATTGAATTTTCACCAAATGCCCCTTTTGCCGGTGCAGCTGTTGTGGCTGAATCTGGTCACTGACTCGCTCCCGGCCCTGGCGCTGGGGGTGGAGCCGGTGGAGGAGGGAATTATGGAGGAGCCCCCCAGAGACGCCAGAGAGAGCCTTTTTACCCGGAGTTTTTCCTTCCGCCTTCTCTGGCAGGGGGCTATGGTAGGGCTCCTCACACTGGGGGCGTACTTTTTGGGAGAGTATGTGCTGTCCGATCCGGGGGAGGCATACCAGGCGGCCAACACCATGGCCTTTGCTACTTTAACTCTGTGCCAGCTTTTTCATGCCTTTGATGTAAGGAGTGAGGAGCATTCTCTTTTCCACATCGGGATATTCAGCAATTCGGCCATGAACAAGGCCTTTTTGGCGGGACTTGGAATGCAGCTGGCGGTGTTGTGCCTGCCGCCCCTTCAACGGCTGTTTCAGACCGTGCCCCTAAGCCCGCTGGAGTGGGCGGTGGTCCTTTTGCTGGCTGCCGCTCCGGTGGTGGTGTGCGAGATCGAAAAGGCGTGGAGAAGAAAACGCAAATGTAAGTAATGTAAAAAACAGAGCCGCCGCTCCGGAGGAGCGGCGGCTCTGTTTTTTTATTCCGTGACCTCCCGGATCAAAACGAAGGGAGTCAGCTGCCGGTCCTGACCTGCCGGGTTGTCCCGGATCAGATCCAGCAACTCCTCATCGCTCCGGTCCCTTAACTGCTTTCCCTTCCCCAGCAGTTCTACGTTCAGATCGTTGGCGTCTACGATCATCATGATAACTCCGGTTTTTTCAAAGACTTCGTCGCAGACCTTGCCGGGATCTTTGGGGACCCGGACCCCCATATGCTCGTATTCGGGGATATCCTCCCCGTAAAAGCCGTCCAGGCCGGAGACTTCGGTGCCCAGCATATCGTAAAAGACCCCGTGCCTGCCCATAAGTTTGCCAAAACCGGCGCAGACGGCGGCCCAAAGGACCTTTCCAAGGCCGCAGACATTAATGGCAAACTGCATTTTAACGGGAAGCCCCATGCCCGGACCGGCAGAGGTCTGATGGACGAACCGGGAGAGGATCTTGGCCCAAAAGCCGGGCTTACACTCATCCTCGGTAACGATACGCCCCTGACACAGAGCGATGACCTTTTCGCTGGAGGAGAGAATGTCTCCCGGCTGATAAATGGGCAGGACGTATTTTTGGATCAACTCCAGATAGCTTTCCCCCACCTGGACAAAATGGGTGGTAATGGCGTGGCGGGCGTACCGCCGGCCTTTTGCTTTGATCATGACGTTTTTTCCTTCGTTGGCGTAAAAGTCCATGGAATGGACTCCTTTCTTTTGTCGGATTGGCGGTAGATCCTATGGGGACATGGTGAGATCATTTTCCTATTATACCCATTCAAAGGCGGAGGCGCAACCCGGCGGAGTATAAAATTTTCCATGGGGGGAGACACTGAAGAAAAATGGGAGGGGAATGTATGGGTATTTTTAAAAGGAAGGAAAGAGCGGACCCGCCCCACCCCAGGCGGGAGCCCCGGCTGAAGGGAGGCCTGACCCCGGAAAACCTGGCCCAGGTCTTTGCGGGCTGCGTGGACTATAACCGCAGAAGCATATCGGTGGGGGGGAACAAGGCAATGCGCTGTGAACTGATCTTTCTCGCCGGAATGGTGCGGATGGAGAGGGTCAGCGATTATGTGCTTCGGCCTTTGGCGCAGGATGAGACCTTGGGCGCACTGGGGGAGGCGGTGGCCTGGGAAAAAATGCGCTCAGGGGCCCTTTACAGTCTTTCGGTCACCGAGCGGACCACCCTGGATGAGGCGGTCATGGATCTGATCGACGGCAACTGCCTGCTGCTTTTTCCGGGGAAGGAACGGGCCCTTTCCTTTAACACGGGAACGGAGGAAAAACGGGGGATCGGGGATCCGGAAAATGAGGTTTCAGTAAAAGGGGCCCGGGATTCCTTTGTAGAAAACCTGCGGACCAATACCTCCCTTACCCGGCGGCACTTAAAAGCTCCCGAACTGAGAATCCGGGAACAGATCGTGGGCAGGCAGTCGCTTACCCCGGTGGATATCCTGTGGGTGGAGGGGATCGCTGATCCCCAGACGGTGGAGGAACTGGAAAAGCGGATGGAGAATATTGACATCGACGCTCTATTGGCCACGGGAAACCTGGAGGAATATATCGTGGATGAACTGGATACGGCCTTTCCGCTGGTCCAGTATACCGAGCGGCCTGACCGGTTTTGTTATGGCCTTTGCCAGGGCCGGGTGGGGATCCTTATTGAAGGGCTCCCCCTGGGGTATCTGGCTCCGGGGGTGCTGGGGGATTTTATCCGGGCCCCCCAGGATCGGTCGGAAAATTGGCTGGTGGCCTCCTCCCTTGCCGTCCTGCGGTGGGCTTGTCTGCTGGTGACTCTCTATCTGCCCGGAGTCTATGTGGCTATGGTAAATTTTCACCCGGAGATGATCCCGGCCCGGCTGGCCCTCAGTATTCTGGCAGCCAGACGGGATGTGCCCTTTTCGGCACTCTTTGAGACCCTTTTGCTTCTTTTGGCGTTTGAGGTCTTGCAGGAGGCAGGGCTTCGCCTGCCTCAATCCATTGGGCAGACGGTCTCCATTTTGGGGGGGCTGGTGGTGGGATCGGCGGCGGTGGAGGCCCGGCTTATTTCTCCTGCTGTGCTGGTGGTAGTGGCTACGGCGGGGATCGCCGGATACACCATGCCCTCTCAGGATCTGGCCGCCGCACTGAGGATCTGGCGGTTTTTGCTGTCGGCGCTGGGGGGAACCATGGGCCTTTTTGGAGTGGTGCTGGGAACGGCCCTTTTAGTAGGGCACTTGGCGGGGCTGGAAAGCTTTGGGACGGCTTATCTTGCGCCCCTGGCCGCCGGGGGCGGGGCGCAGATCCTGCGGCAGCCTTTGCCGAAGGATAAGCTGCGTCCCGGCTATCTGAATGCGGAAAATCGAAGAAAGCAGCGCTAGGGAGGGGACGCCCCTGCCTGGAGAAACGTGGGGAGTTGACGGTATGCGGGGAAGAAAATGGGCTCTCATTTTGGTGGCACTTTTGATGGCGAAGGGAGCGGGACTTCTCCCTCAAAGCCGGGGACTGGAGGAACGAAAACTGATCTCCGCCCTGGCGGTGGATGGAGGGGAGGAAATCACGGTGACCGCTGTGACCGGGGTCCGAGCCTCGGAGGATGAAGAGGCGGAGGTCCTGATCGGAAATGGGGAGAGTCTGGCGGAAGCGTGTCGGGCGCTGCGGGGCAGTTCGGCCCGGCGGGCCTACCTGGGACAGGCGGAGCAGCTGCTGCTGGGAGAGGGACAGGACTTGAACCAGGTGTTGGATTTTGTAATGACAGATTGGGAACTGCGGTTGGACACCTTATTATATGTTGTAAAGGGCTCTGCGGGGGAGGCCCTTGCCGCCTCGGCGGAAAAGGTGGCGGCGGAGACCGGAGGACAGGACCCTCGGGGAAAGACCATTGGCTGGGTGCTGCCCCGGCTGGCGGAGGGGGAGTATACCCTGGTCCCTGCCTTGGCTCCTGAGGAGGATGGCATGTTGGCCCCGGCGGGGTGGGCGGTGCTGGGGCCGGAGGGACTGGCAGGATATTTTGAAAAGGAGACCGCCCTGGGAGCGGAACTGCTGGCGGGAAAAGGGGAAGAACGGGTAGTGACGCTTCCTGGCGGGGCGGTGGAGTTGACGGCGGTCCGGACCTGGGCGGCGGACGGAACGGTTTACTGTACCTTGACCGGCCGAAAGGCGGAAGGGGACCCCAGGGAGGAGGACCTGGCAGCCTGGGGGAAAACTCTTATTGAAAAAACCTTGGCTCCGGGGTGGGATTGCTGGGGCCTGGACCGGGAGCAGGGAGCCCTTCGGCCGGAGGACTGGCCTTGGCTAAAGGGGTATCCGGTGGATGGGCTGCGCTTGGAGGTAACGGGAAAGTTGGTGAAGCCTTGAAAAGGGATGAGTGGACAGGCTGTTCCGGGCAGGAGCGGCTGGAGGTAACAATGGCGGCCCTGGTCCCGGCAGGGATCGGGCTGCTGGGGCCTATCGTTATGCTGGGGGGGCGGCTGAGTTGGTTGGGGGCGGGGCTTGCCCTGCCGGTGGGGATGTGTCTTGCCCCGGTGTGGAAACGTTTGGGGCGGGACGGTCTAGACCATGGACTGGAAGAAGCTTTCGGCAGGTGGGGAGGCGTGGGGGCGGAAGTCCTCTATTTGTTGTGGGGACTTGCGCTGCTTACCGACAGCGCCCGAAAATATTCTGAGCGGCTCCTTACGGTATCTGAGGGGGAGGGTGTGCGGTGGTTTTTTTTGATTTCCGCCCTAATGGTCTGCCTGCTGTTGAATCGGGGAGGGGATGACCGCTTTGGCCGGGCGGGAAGGATCTTTTTTCTGGTGGTGGCAGTCGCTCTGGGGATCACCGGAGCGCTGGCTTTGGGCGGAGTGCGGTGGCAAAACCTGTGGCCGCCCGAAGGGGCTGGCTGGTGGGGACTTCCCGGCAGCGGCGCCCTTTGCCTGAGTCTGGCGGGCTATGGCGTATACGCCCTGTGCCTTCCGGTACGGTCGGGGGAAGGGGGCGCCCGGGCTGGGGTGGTTTGGGGCTGCGGAGCGCTGACGCTCTTTTTGCTCCTTGTGATAGGGACCTTTGGGCCGGTGTTGGCCGGACGGATGGGAGAACCCTTTCTTTATTTGCTGGAGGGAGTACGGATGCCGGGAGCCTTCCGGCGGGGGGACGCGGGGCTGTTGATGGTGCTGGCGCTGGGGGATCTGCTACTGATGAGCCTGCTGGGGCGGGGCTGCATGACGTTGTGGAAAAGGCTGGTTTCACCCTTTCCGGCTCTGGGCTGGCTTTTGGTGGCGGGAGCTTTTGCCGTGGCGGGGGTACTGCCCGGCCTGGGTCGGGTGTGGGCATGGCTGTCGGCCCGGCTCCCGGCGGGGAATTTGATTTTGGGCGTATTGCTCCCTGCTGTTGCCGTTTTGACCATAAAGGCCCGGGACAGGAGAAAAAGACAAGCTACATTTTGTGGAAAGGGATCCAAAGGAGAAATAGATGTAGCGGTAAATTCTGGGGACAAAAAAAGTGGCAGAGAAAATGAAAAAAAGTGTTGACATTGGGATCGCGATTTGGTATATTAATAAGGCACTCTGAACGGGGGGCGACCTTGAAACAAGTTCAACCCTTTGGGGGACAACAGATTTCAGGATTTGCGACAAC
>CANOHR010000031.1 GCA_947565875.1 uncultured Pseudoflavonifractor sp. | reverse complement strand
TATTGAATTTGATTTGCTTTTCCAGTTACTTCGCACATTCAGAGATGCGGCAGATAATATGACAGTTGAGCAGAAGCGGGCCGCCCTTCGGGTCTTTGTCAAACAAATTATTTGGGATGGAGAAAATGCACACCTTGTATTGTTCGGCTCTGATTATCAATATGAGTTTCCCAATTCGCCTGTCGGAATCAAGAACTTAACCACTCAATCTGACGAAGAAGAAAATTTTGACGGAGTGGTAGAAAGGTGGAATGTGGAGCCGTTATGTGAGGGTAGCAAATGAGATCCTGATGCACTTCCGCTCCCAGCGGAAGCTTCAGGGGGAGGTCTCCCTCTCCGACACCCTGGACGCCGAGGGGGAGGCGGGGTCCCTGTCCCTGATGGATGTGATCCGGGTGGACGACAATATGCTGGAGGACCTTTCCGCCAAAGACGCAGGCAAGGCGGTACGCTCCTGCGTGGAAACATGCCTGGATGACCGGGAAAAGCTGGTGATAAACCTCCGCTATGGTCTTACGGGAGAAAATCCCCTCACCCAGCGGGAGGTCGCCCAGCAGTGCGGCATCAGCCGCAGTTACGTATCCCGTATTGAGAAAAAGGCTCTGGAAAAGCTGAAGAGCGCCCTGGATCAGGAGGTCCGCTGAAAAAATGCCGCCATGCTTGAACGGCCCGCCATGGAAAATCATGGCGGGCTGTTTTGGCACATTCTTTCTGTCTCACCGTCCTATGGACCGGGAAAGCATGGCGGCCGCCTCGGCGCGGGTGGCTTGGCCGACAGGATCAAGGATGCCGCCGCCCCTGCCGGTGAGAATGCCTCGGCTCACCGCCCAGCAAAGGCCATCCACGGCCCAGCCCCCAGCCTTGTCGCTGTCGGCAAAAGCGTTCAGTGTACCGCCGGCGGCGGGACTCCCGGCATAGCGCCAGAGCATGACGGCAAGCTGCTCACGGGTAATGGTGTCGTCGGGGCCAAACTCGCCGTTTCCGTAGCCCTTGACCACCCCGTCCCCGGTACCCCAGGCCACTGCTTGAGCGTACCAACTGCCGTGGACACAGTCGGGATAGGTCAACGCGGCCTTGGTCTCGGGGCTGCCGGAGAGCCGCCACAGAATGGTGGCGATCATAGCGCGGCTGGTATTCAGGTTGGGGGAAAAGTGGGTGCTGTCGGTGCCTACCATCATACCCTGCTCATAGACGTACTTTACGCTGTCATAAAACCAGCTTTCCGTCTTTACATCCTCAAAGGGATTCCAGGTAGGGCGTGTATCTGCCTTCTGAAAGCCGACCTTAATGGTGTGGTTGGCCGTGGTCTTTTCAAAGCTGTACTCTGTCACCGCACCCACGCTCTTGCCATCCACCAGCACATCGGCCACCACATAACCCTCGTTGGGAGTGATGGTAAAGGTTTTCGCTCCATTGCGGCGGACGCTCACCTTTCCGTTGGGAGAGATAACGCCGCCCTGTCCCGCTGTGGCGGTGATGGTGTAATAGGTGGTCGTGGCGGCGGAGCCGCCGCTGGGACGGCTGGGGGTGGAGGTCTCGGCGGTGTAGGCAATGGCGTAGGTAGAGAACTTGCCGGCGTAGATATGCACCTTACCCTCCACGCCGCTTCCTGTCAGCTGGAAGGTTCCCTCGGCCTTGGTGTCGGCCTTCGTCAGCGACTGGGGCTGGGCGTCGCCATGCTTGCGGTAAACGCTCACGTCCTCCTTGCCTGTGAAGTCATAGGGCACCACGATCTCCAATATCTTCTCCCCGGTGTCGGTAATAAACTCCGGGGCCTGGTCGTTTACCCGCTTCACAAGGGACAGGTCAAGATACAGGACCTTGTCCTTGTCGCCGGAAATGACGGTCTCCAGCTTGTCCTTGTCGGCGGGGTCCTCCAGTTTTTCCACTGTTAGCTTGACGGTGACGGTGTCACCCTGCCGGACCTCCCCGGCCAGTTCCTTCAGGGCCTCCTTGTCCACGTCCACAACGGGGGTATCGGGCTTGACTTCTACCTCTCCCTTGACCTCGCCATTATCGGGACCGGGCGGGGGCACATTTTCGGTCCAGATGGGGTAGAGTTTGACGGTGCGCTCCGCCGCCTCCGCCATGAGGACGGCGGCGGTAACGTTCTCTATGATCGCGCCGTTTTCGGCAAAGGCCCAGCCGGTTAGGGTATAGCCCGCCCGAGTGGGAACTGCCAGGGTGACGGGACCGGTCTCCACGCTGAAGGAGCCATCCGGCAGACCCTCCCACTGGTAGTCGATGGTGTAGACAATGGGGCTGAAAGTAGCCTTGACGGTCACATCGGCGTTGGGCATCGTAAAGGTATACTGCTGGGCGTTGTCGGGCTTTACGGTGGGGATAATGGTCTGCTCTACCGTGCCGTCGTAGTAGGCGGCAGTAATGGTGGTCAACTCATAGCCGTTGTCAGGCTTTACTGCCAGGGTGACAGGATCGTTGGGATTGACCTTGTCGCGCCGCTTGGTCACCGTGCCGTGTTCAATGCCTGGGGCGATGGCCAGACTCTTGGCGTTTGCCGCCAGGGTGCGGACCTGGACCTCGGCGGCGGGGCTGGCGTTGTGGGTGGCGGTCTCCCTGTAGCGGAACTCATAGGTCCCGGCCGCCAGTTCGTTGGAGTTGACGGCGGTGGTCCAGGCCGGGGCGCTGCCATCTGTGGGCTTGAGGCGGTACTCCAGCTTTCCGGCGTCACCGGTAATGGCGATCATGCCCTTTTCCTGTCCATAGGCCACGTCTGTAATGGTGAAGATACCCACCGGTGCGGCCTGATCTCCCTTGGCCACAGGGTTGGTAACGGTGGAAAGGGAGCCGGTATACCTCTCGTCGTCGGTGGTCACCGTGACGGTGAGGGTCTTTCCTACCTCTCCGGCATTAGGGGTATAGGTGGCTGCGGTGCCCAGGACCGTGCCGTCTCCGCCGCTAACCGTCCAGGCGTATTTCAGCGTCACGCCCTGAGGCGCGTCGGCAAGGTTGGCGGTGAGCTTCTCCCCCAGCTTGACCGTGCCGGTGACGCTCACCGTACCGCACAGGGGAACGGTACGCTCATAGCCGCAGATATTGCAGTCCAGATCATGACTGTCGTCCCAAGTATGGGGGGCCCACGTGTCCCCGTAGTCACACACGGTACATTTTTTCCGGTGCTGAAGCCCATTTGTCTCATAGTTTCCCCAGTTGTGTTCACCGTAAGCCGCGCCCGCCTCCCCGCAGGCGGCATAGTCGGTGATGGTACATTCCGGGGTAACGCATTTATGCCAGTGGTGCATCGCGGTCGTTTGCCAGGACTTTGCCCAGACGTGGGGCTTATAAAGCTGGACCCGCTGGCTGCCGCCCGTACCGCTGTTGCGGACCGCGATCCCCGTCATACTGGCGGCGGGCGTGAAATGACTGGAATGATCGGCGCCGGATGCGGCGGTGAAGGCAAATGGATCGGTCTCGGTGATCTCATACTTACTATTTGGCCCAGTCCATGTATTTCAGTTTTCATGAAACACCGTATAACTCCCCGTGAGATCGTCCCCCACGGTAACGAAACCGTCATAGTTGATAGCAATGCCCGCCTCCCCGCCTGTGATGGTGGGGGCGCCGGACAAGGTAACAGAAGTGTTTGACAAGCATATCCCGGAGCCGTTCTTGGAGCGGATCGTTCCGCCGCTGATCATGCCGCCGCTTTGGCCAACCAACACCCCATGACCGCTGCCGGTATGGGTGACAGTCCCGCCCGTCATGGTGAATATGGCATCGGAAACCATTTGCACGCAGTTCGCACCGCCGCCCTCGACCTTACCGCTTTTAACAGTGACAGTGCTGGATTTCTGCGCGTCAATGACATAGTTTTTACCGGCCTTCAGCGTGGCGCCGTCCAGGATCAGATTGCCGCGGGTCTCCACACAGATCCCCGTTGGGTTGTCCACGGTCCCGCCGTACAGGTTTGCGAAAGAATCCGCGTCTTCTTTGACCTCAAGGGCAAAACGGGCATTGCTTGTGATTTTCCCATCGCCCACACAGTCGCAGAGATGCAAGGTGGCGTCATAGCTGACCTCGATGGCATTGTCAAGATCAGAGGCTGTGTTGGTCAGGGTGTGGCCGCTCAAGCACAGATCGACTATCTTGTCCCTGATGTAAATTTTCTTGTCCAGGCTGACGTCTTCGGTAAGGTAGTAGTGATCCTCCGCCAGCTTGTATTGTCCAGATTCCAGCACCACCCCGCTGCCCTCTTTGGGGCCGCCGTCCGCACCGCCGGTAAAGGAAGCCTGGTTCAGCGCCTTCCAGGTCACATTCTCGTGGGCGTCCGCCCCGGTGTGTTTGCAGCTTGCGCCGCAGATAGGGTGGCAGCAGGGTTCGGGTTCGGAGCGAAGAACAGGTTGGCCCAGGGCCGCGCTCATCTTCCACACGCCGCTGAAATCCCAACCGCTAAAGGAACTCTGCGCTTTGAACTCCTCGACGGTCCTGCTCACCGCACTGTCGCCGCTGTTAGTCTCGTCCCGGAAGGCTTTCAGCTCCTCCATATCCCCCTCCACCGCCAACGCTGTGGCGGGCAGCAGCCCCAGCAGCACAAGGGCCAGCGCCAGGCTCAATACTCGATTTTTCATCGTCAGGTCCTCCTCTATTCTCAGCTTTGGTCAACACAGTCAAAAATCTCCCCGTCCTCCACCGCCACCACCACAAAGGTCCCGTTCTCCCGGTGGGAACTGCAGGTGGACAGGGTCAGCAACCGACAGCCATACCGTGGCTCTACCCCCGTATCGTAAAGAGCCTCCTCTTCCGCCTTTTGGACATATTCCTCAAAGTCCTCCGGCTGGGAGAGGTCGGTATATCGGTAGTACCGAAATCCCTCCTCACCGGGAATATAGGCGTGGCTGTAGAAGGCAGCCAGGACCCGGTATTCTCCGGCCCGGGCAGGGGTATCGAAGCGGATGACCGGGTGGGCGGCGGCATAGTCGGCCCGGGCATATTGGGCCAGGGAGCCGAACATGGAGCCATCCCGCATATTGTGCCCGTAGATAATGACATGGGTGCCGCCGGGAGTGCAGCCCTCCCCCACAAACAGGCTGCCGCTAACGGCCTCCGAGCCGTCAAAGGCCCGGCGAAGGTAGTACTCCGGCTCCTGGGGCGTATACATGACCGGGTAATCGACAGCGGTATCTTCGATCAGCAGCCACCCGGCAAAATCGGGTTTTTCCCGGGAGAGCCCTTCATAGGGGGAGACCGCCGGGGCTCTTCCCGCCAACGCCGGAGCCTCCCCTTGCGCCGCGGTGGGCAAAGCCCGCCTCTCCTCCCTGTGGACCCTTTGAGCCAGTTCCCGGTAGGCCACCCGCTCCCGGCAAGCGCGGTATATGTCCCGTCCCAAAGCCCCCCCGGAGACCAGAAGGGCCACCACCCAAAAAAGGAGCAGGGGCTTTTTCCAGGGAGGCGGGGGCAGGACGCGCTTTCCCTTATAGCGGGCCATTTACCGTCTTTTCCTCCGAAGCTCCAGCGTCACAGCCATTCCTCCCAGGGCCGCCAGAGCAAAGACCGCCCACAGAAGGGGGCGGGTAGGATCCCCCATCTTGGGTATATGGTCGGGGAGTGGGGTGGGCGTTGGCTCCGGGGTCGGTGAAAGGGTCGGCTCCTCATGTACAACGGGGACCATCTTAGGGCTGGGAGCAGGGGTCTCCTCCACTGGAAGGGAGGGCTCCGGGGATAACTCCACCCAAGGGGTGGGGTTGGGAGAGGGCGTTGCCGCCGGGGTAGGCAGCAGGCTTTCCGTTGGTCTGGGCCCAGGGGTAGGAGTCAGCAAAGGCGTCGCCGCGGGCCTGGGTGTAGGCCTGGGCGGCGGGTCGTCATCGTCGTCATTATCCTCCGGAGCGGGTGTTGGAGCCGGAGTTGGTGTTGGAGTAGGCGTGGGTGCCGGAGTTGGAGTTGGGGTGGGGGTAGGGGTTGGAGTCGGAGTTGGAGTTGGGGTGGGGGTAGGCTCCGGCTCCCACTGGGCGGTATAAACGGCGTCCCCGGTCACGGTCCCGGCCACCTCCGGCTTCCACCCCCGGAAACGATAGTTCTTCCGTATGGGGTCCCCAAGAAAGTCCGGAGTCTCATCCCCTGGAAGCAGTCCCTCGTTCACCTCATCGTCAAAGGCGGTTCCCTCTACTCCGTCCGTATATGTGACCGTATGCGACAGGTCGGCAAAGGTGATGACCACATTTCCCTCCCGAAGCAGTACCACAAATTGGGGGTCGTCGCTGATGAATTTCTCTCGGTCTGACCGGGTGATGGTATACTCCTCTCCCGGCACCGCCACCACCCGGTAGGGGTGTTCCTCCTCCCGGGTGGGCCGCCGCCAGCGGGTGATACCGATGTGTGCGCTCTCATCCAAGGCCCCTGTGATGGTGATGGGCCGGGTGGGGTCGGTCAACTCTCCCTCCGGGAAATCGTCGTCGGCGGCGTCCAGATAAAAGTTGTGGAAGCAGCCCTCCCCGCTTCCGGCTTCGTTGTCCTTTATGGTAAAGGTATCGGAGAGAAACACATAGAGGTAGGGACTGCTTAAAATGCCGCCGCCGAAACGCTCCGCGGCGTTCCCGGTCACCTCCCCGCCGAAGAGACGTAACTGCCCATGGTCACAGCCGATCCCACCGCCGCTCCCCGCCGCTCGGTTTTCTGTCACCGCACCGCCGGTCATCTCCATTACAGAGTGGCCCCAGGAAAGGAACACTCCGCCGCCCTCGCCGGGGCTTTTGATCTCCGTATGGGCGCCGATATAGTCCAGCAGGCTTTGGTTTTCCGGCTCCACCGCCCGGCAGGAACTGATCCGTCCCTCCTCCAGCTTAAGGGAGCCCCAGAGCACATTGACGCCGCCGCCCTGATAGCTCTCGCAATTTTCAATGCTGCCGCCCTGTAAGGTGAGGCAGCTGTCGTCACTGTTGACCACCGCCACGCCGCCTCCGGCCCAGGCGCGGCAATTTTGGACCGTCGAGCCCTGCTCCATTACCATAGTGCCGCTCAGGAACACGCCGCCGCCCATCCAATTGTTTCCACTCTTGCTGTTGTTGTTGAGGTTATTCTGGATGGCGGCTCCATCGCCTAGGGTAAGGCTGCCGCTCTGCACCGCCACCAGCGGACCGGAAGCCACCAGAGCGTCTTCATATCCACCGTCAACAATGATGTTCTCCAGCCGGGCGAAGGAGGATACCATCAAAAGGGTGGGGTGGCCGTTGATGGCGCAGGTGAGCTTGTAGACCTCCCGCTCCTCCGTATCAGGGTCGTCATAGCTGGTCAGAGTCATGGGCTTTGTGATGGATGGGATCCCCGTTTGTCCGGTGATGTAAAAATCCTTCAGCAGCATGACCGTGCCGCCCTCATATACGCTGCTGAGCGCCTCGGCCAGAGAGCCGGTGAGCCACTCGCCATCGGCCTCCGCCTGATACCGCGCCTGGGCAGCCGGGGCTTTGGAGGGGGCTTCGTTGAGGCCGGGTCCGGCCTCAACGCCGGCCATGGCCGGCGCCGCACTGAACACCATACATCCCACCAGCAGAAAACTGAAAATTCGTTTCTTCATGCGTATCGCCTCTGATCTTATATTTTTTTGTCCGCAGTTTTCCTTCTTAAAGTTCTTCCTCTTGGGCGGGAAGGAATAGCTGGTTAGCCAGATCCAACAGGCCCTCCTGGCTGGCCCCAGTATCCACGCTGAGACTGTATAGCTGGCCGGGGACCACGTCGAACCAGACTATCTTACCCGCACCAGCCTCGTCCCAGACCAGCCGGGCCGGACACCAGCCCACCTCAGCCTCAGCGCGGTGGGCAAAGTCCCCCTCCATGCCCGAGATGTCGGTGAAGTCGGCGCTGGTGTCGTAGGTGGGGGCGATACGGTAAGCGCAGGATGCGCCGTTCAGGGTAAAGGTGGTCTCTCCCACGACCAGGTCGTCCAGATAAAAGGCGTTATAGTGTATATTCTGGGCACCCTCCGGGGCCTGGGTCAGCTGATGGCCCAGAACAGAGAAGATATCGTCCACCGTATCCAACAGGTCGGCGGGAGTCATGTCGGAGCGGACAGACCACTGGGTCTCGTCGGCATACCAGCTGACCTGGGCGGTTTGGGCGTTGGAGCGCAAGGCCAGGGCGGTGCCGTTGGCGCTCCAATCCATCTGGTCGGTCCAGGTCTCGCCGCCATCAAAGAGATCCTGGGGTTCCTCGGCCCGCCACGCCCGGAGGGTAACGGCGTAGCCGCCCCGGTCAAATTCCGCCTGGGCAATGGGGGGCTCGCTCCGGCTGGGCAGCAGGTCGTAGATCACGTTTTGAACGTCCACCGGAATAGGCAACTCATAGCCGTACCCGGCAAGGTCTTCGGCGGTAATGATGTTTCCAGGCGTGGTGTGGGATCCTCCCCACCAGAATAGGACGCCAAGGACCACGCACAGACAGGCGGCTACCACTGCCAAGCCCTTCCAGCGGACCTTGAGGCGTTTGGGGATGGTCAGGGCCTCCTCCAGCAGATCGTCGTCCACGGCGTTCATAAATAACAAAAATCGGGCGTAAGTATACTCACTCATACGTGGATCCCCTCCTCTTCCATAGCCTGACGGAGCTTATTGCGGGTGCGAAACAGGGCGGATTTGACCTTCTCCTCCCCCACGCCACACTCCCGGGCGATCTCCCGGACACTCATACCGTACCAGTACCGCCGGAGGAAATATCGGCGGTACTCCTCGCTTTGGCGTCGAAGGAAGCGGTCAAGAAAGTCGCGGAAGGTCATCTCGTCCGTCACCGTGTCTCCGGGATCAGGCAGGCTACCGCTCAACTCCCAAAAAGTCTCTTGCAGGGTGGAATCCCGCTTTTGGGCATGGTTATAGTCCAGCCGGTCCAAGGCAAGATTTCGGGTAATGCAGCCCACAAAGCCGCCTAAGTAGGCCGGGCGTTGGGGCGGGATGGCGTTCCAGGTCTGGACCCAAGTGTCGTTGACACACTCCTCGCTATCCCGCTCATCCCACAGGATCCGCCGTGCAATGGCCTGGCACATTGCACCATATTTTTCCGCCAGATGGGTGATGGCTTCCTCCGCCCGCCGGAAAAGCAGTTCTATGATCTGGATATCTTTCATCTTTCTACCCCCTTATACTAAATAGACGGCTTTTTCC
>CANOHR010000030.1 GCA_947565875.1 uncultured Pseudoflavonifractor sp. | reverse complement strand
TCAGGGAAAAGCCCATGCTCGTAGCCTCCTTACCTGTTTATAAGATTATACCACAAATTACACCGCACGCAACATATTTTTTGAAAAAATAAAAAAATCACTTGACACGTACCAAAAGGCGTAGTATCATGTGGTACGTGGAACGCACCAAATGGGCAGAGATACTATGGGGGACCGTTCTGATCCACCGATGGAACTTGCCGGTTGGCCGGAATAAATGGCTTCTTTTATATAAAAAGAGGCAGAGTATGGGCTTTTCCCTGAGATACAGGCCCCGGTGGGAAATTTTTTTGCACAGATTGGTGCGCAAAGCGTACCAAATGGAGAGGGGAGGACCCGGATGGACCAGACATGGATAGAAAGGAGGAAACGGTATGGAGACATACGAACGGCTGTACCCTGAGGAGTTGGCGGCGGCCAAGGCCTATATGCGCCTGGAGGGGAGCGAGGAAGATGCTCTGGTGATGGGCATGGTCCTGGCCGCTCGGGCGTACCTGGCAGGAGCCGGGGTGGCCTTGCCGGCTGCTGGGAGCGGCAGGCGGGCGCTCTATGATAGGGCCTGTCACAGCCTGGCTCTGACCTACTATGAGCGGCGGGGAGCCGGTGGGGCCGCCCCGGAGGACGACGGGGCGGTCCAAAGGATCATCGAGCAGCTTAAGCGGACAGAGGAAACGGGTGATCCCAATACCGACGCCGGAAAGGAGGGAGACCATGGAGATAATTCGGGGTCCTGATGCCGGGGAGTTGGACCAGAGGGTAAGCCTGCTGGCGTTCCGGAGTTTGAGGTGCTGCGGCGGGCGCACACTGTGCGCCCCTATGGAAAACAAGTGCGGAGCTTGTGCCGGAGAAGGCTGGAAATGGTCCGAATACCGGAAGGCCTGGGCAAGGGTAACGCCCACAGGCGCTTTCACCCTATACGCCGACAGCGGCGTCAGCGGACAGGAGGCGGAATTTATCCTCCGACGGCAGGGCTTTACCTTGCGTAATGCCATTCGTTGGAGGGGACTGTTCTATTTGCCAATCTCCCTTACCCCTGTGGGACGAGGGCATCTGGCGGTAAAGGCTGTCCAGGTCAGGCCTCGGAGGTGCAAGGGGGAGGAGCGGGGAACGGGCCGGGAGATCCGTTTTGACGCCGTGTGCGGCGAAAAGCTTCAGGAACATCAGCTGCAAGGCCCCATGGCCCGAAACACGGTCCGGCTGGCGTTGGTGACCCCCGCTGAAGTAGCGCTCCAGCCGGGCAGTCTGGTGACGGTGGGGGACGATCCGGCGCCCTGGTGGGTAAAGATCTGTCACGAGCCGGAAAGGGAAAGGCGTGAGACAGAGATCGAACGGATCGTGGAACCGTAAGGCGGCCCTCGTTCGCCGTCAGAAACAGGGAGGCACGGAGGAATATGACACAGATTGACATTATGGACGGTATGATCCGGCGGCTGAGGGACAGGTGGCCGGAGGTGATCTGTTATACCGACTATGTCCCCCAGGGCTTTGAACGGCCCGCGTTCCTGGTGGAGGTGGGAAAGGTCGTCCAGGAGGAGGCGGGAGGGTTTGATACCCGCTTTACCATGGAGGGGAAGATCACCATTTACCTGGAGACCGACCTTTACCATCACAGCCACGTCCCCGCCCTTTGTCAGAGGGAGGCGGAGGTGATGGCCCTTTTTTCCCACGGATATTTTCCGGTGGGGGACAGAAACCCCCATGTGGACCGGATCCAGGGGGAACACGGCTATGACCAGGCCCAGGTAACGCTGTCCATTTCATTCAGCGAACGCTGGAGCGGGGAGGAGCAATACCCTCTTCTCCAAAACGTCAGCGTCAGGATCAAATAATAAAAAACAACCATAAAACGATAAAAACAAGGAGGAAGAAAAAATGGGTTTACCCAGTATCAATGTGATTTTTAAAGCGGCGGCGGAGGCTGCCGCGCAGCGGATCCGCAAGGGGATCGTGGCGGTCATCGTCCGGGACGCCAAGGCGGCGGGAAACTATACCCTGACCTCGGAGCGGCAGATCCCCAAGGAGTTGGGAGCGGAAAACAAGGCCTATATCCAGCGCGCCTTTACCGGGTATGAGACCCGGCCGCGGAAGGTGCTTCTGTGCGTCGTGGCGTCGGACGCCGCTGGGCTGGAGGAGGCGCTGGCCTGGCTGGGGGATCAGTCCTTTGACTATCTGGCGGGTCCCTCCGATCTCACCCAGGAGGAGGCCGTGGAGATCGCCGATTGGGTGAAGGCGGTCCGGGAGGAGGGCTCCTCCATTGCCAAGGCGGTGCTGCCCAACTATGCCGGAGACCATGAGGCCATCGTCAACTTTGCCGCCTCGGGCATTCAGGGGAAGGAGCAAAGCTATACGGCGGGCGAATACTGCTCCCGGATCGCCGGGCTGCTGGTGGGCACACCTATGACCATGTCCTGCACCTACGCGCCCCTGCCGGAGGTGACGGATGTGGACCGGCTCTCCCCCACGGAAGCGGATGAGGCGGTGGACGCCGGAAAGCTGGTGCTGATCCACGACGGGGAAAAGGTGAAGATCGGCCTGGGGGTCAACAGCCTTCAGACCCTGCGCCCCGGACAGAACGAGAGCCTGAAGAAGATCAAGATCGTGGAGGTGCGTGACCTCATTCAGGCGAACCTCCGTCGGGCCTGTCAGGACAGCTGGATCGGGCGGCATACCGCCTCCTATGACGACAAGTGTCTGCTGATTTCCGCAGTGCGGGACTATCTCACTTCCCT
This sequence comes from uncultured Pseudoflavonifractor sp., assembly GCA_947565875.1. Lineage (GTDB taxonomy): Bacteria > Bacillota > Clostridia > Oscillospirales > Oscillospiraceae > Vermiculatibacterium. Next base: position 6,454 of record CANOHR010000030.1, on the reverse strand, counting down.
GGAGGAGGAGGGGGTCCTTCAGGAGGGAAGCACGGTGGGGATCGACGTGGAGAGCGTCCGGGCCTATCTGGAGGACAAGGGCGTGGATACCGCCGGGATGGACGAGCAGGAGATCAAAGAGGCGGATACGGGGAATACCGTGTTCCTGGCCTGTTCCATCCGTATTTTTGACGCCATCGAAAACATCGTGATCGTAGTTAACCACTGAGAGGGAGGAAAACAAAATGAAAATGGATTCTGCGAAAAGGGTGATCGCCGGTACCTGGGGCACGGTCTGGATGGACGGCGAGCAGGTGGCGGAGTGCTATGGCTGTCAGGCCAAGATCTCTGCGGATAAGGAGACAGTGTCCCTGTGTGGGCGGCTGATGGACGGCCACAAGGTCATGGGCCTGTCGGGGACGGGGAGCCTGAAGCTCCACAAGGTCAACTCCCGGATGGGCCAGTTGCTGGGGGAGGCCATGAAAAAGGGGACCGATCCCCGCTTTACCATCGTGACCAAGCTGGACGACCCTGACGCCTACGGAGCCGAGCGGGTGAGCCTGTCCAACGTGAGCTTCGACGACCTCACCCTGGTGGACTTCGAGGCCAAGCAGCTGGGAAAGGTGGAGTGCCCCTTCACCTTTGAGGACTTTGAGTATTTGGATATGATCCAGGCGTGAAGGGCGGAGAAGGGGACTGCTTTTGGGGCAAGACCCGGAGCGGAGCGAAATTCACTTTGGGGCAAAGCCCTATTGCCCCAGAGTGAATTTTGCAAAGTCGGAGGGGCTTAGACCAAAAGCGTCCAGTCCCCTTTGGAGCCTGATCGGGCCCTTCATTAAAATAATAAAAGAAAAAAGGAGTGTCGATATGAGCGAAATGCTGGACCGGCTTTTGAAGCCGGAGGTGGCCAATGTAAACAAGGACCTACCCACGGGCCAATATAAGCTCAAGCGGCTGAGCAAGACGGTGGGAGAGGACGTGGTCTTCACCCTCCGGGCCCTGCCCTATGGCCGGGTGCAGGATATCAAGGGGGCGTCGGAGGATACGGAGGTCTCCATCCTGCTGGCCGGGTGCGTGGACCCCGACCTGAAGGACCCCGCCCTGATGGAGAAGTTCGGCGGTCCCACCCCGGCGGAGGCGGTGAAGGGAATGCTGCTGCCGGGAGAGATCGAGGATATGGCCCGTGCGGTGGAAAAGCTGAGCGGATACCGGAAAACCACCATCGAAGAGATAAAAAACGCCTGAGGGATGGCAGCGATCCCGAACTGAATCTGCTGTATTACCTCTTCCGCGAAAAACATGTGGTAGACCTGAAAAAGGTCTACCACATGAGCGCGGGGGAAAAGGACCTGCTCTCCGCCCTGGCCTCCTATGACCTGTCCCGGAGGCGGTGACGGAACATGACCGCCCAAGCACCCGGAAAAAAACCAGCGGACGCACAATGTGCGCCCCTACGAAACCGCGTTTGTTAAGAGTTGTCATGGGAAGCCTATCAGGCTTTTCGCTCCCCCCCCCCCACCACCTTTTGAGGATATCCCTTCCCTGTTTCAAGGGGAGAGGCATGTCCCCCCTAAGACCCTAACAAAAGCAGGCATGTAGGGGCGCACATTGTGCGCCCGCTCCGGGAAGATTTTTCAAACAAAGAGGGGTGTGACAGAAGGACCGCTCTCCTGTCACACCCCTGTTCCATCACCCAGGCGCGGCGCCGCGGTTCTGTAGGGACCGGCGTCCCCGCCGGTCCGCTATGGAATGTAGGGGAGGGGCTTGCCCCTCCCGCATGGAGACCGCTGGAGCGTAGGCCACAGAGAAAAGGAGGAAATATGTGAGACGGTTTATTTTTAAAAATACCAGGACCGAGGAGGTCTTTGTCCTGCCGGTGACCCCGGCGGGATATCAGATCTCCCACGGAAGAAAGGCCGTGCAGGTGGATATGCACGGCACGGGGACGGTGAACCTGCCGGGTGAGCCTATTTTGATGGATGAGCGGATCGAGTGCTTTTTTCCGGCCAGGGACTATCCTTTTGCCCAAAAGACGGCGGGGACAGATCCCTTTGTGCCCTTGGAGACTCTGGAGAAGTGGAGCGATGGGGGAGACCCGGTCCGGTTCATCGTATCGGATACGCCGGTAAACGCCCTGGTACTGCTGGATCCCATTACGTACGGGGAGCGGGACGGGACCAGAGACCTCTATGTGACCATCCCCATGCGGGGATACCGGCTGCTAACAGCCCCGGCTACGGAACTGGAGGATACCGGAAACGCGCCCCGGCCAGTGGAGACGGAGCCCACCCATGGGGAAACCTATGTGGTACAGCGGGGGGATACCTTGTCAGCCATCGCTAAGTGGATATACGGGGATGCAAGCCTGTATGGAAAGCTGGCGGCGGCCAACGGGATATCCAACCCCCATCTGATCCGGGTGGGGCAGGTGCTTCAGCTACCCGATGTGGAGGCCCTGCCGGCGGCGGGGACCCCCTGGCGGACGGCTCGGGCGGCGGCTCAGGTCCAGACGAAGTGGAAGGCCACGGGGACAAACGGCGCGGGGGTATGGAGGATACAGCTGGCGAAGGAGGAGGCCATGGAGCCTGTGAAGCTGTCACCGGTGAGGCCCAACCGATTCCAGCAGACAGAGGGGTCTACGGTGGGGAGAGGGGGCGGAGCATGAGCGAGGGGCGAAAGCTGCTCCTCCGCCACGGTGGCAGGGACTATGACGTGGCGGAACTGTGCGGGTCCATTACCAACGCCGGAAGCTACAACCGGGTGGCCCGGACGCTGGAATTTTCCCTTCTTCAGACAAGATACGACAAAAACCAGCCCCATGTCCCGGTAGCCATCGGGGATCCGGTCCGGTTTTTTGCGGGGGAGGAGCTTCTTTTTGACGGCTACATATTTTCCCTCCGGCGGGACAGCGGCGGCGAGACGGTGACGGTGGGCTGTTTTGACCGGGGGATCTATCTCAAGCGGAACCAGGGGGCCTACCGCTTTACCGGACAGACGCCGGAGGAGATCGCGCGGCGGGTCTGCGGGGACTTTGGGATCAAGACGGGGGCCCTGGCGGAGGCGGGAGTTCCTATCCGACGCAATTTTCCGGGGGTCTCCCTCTACGAGATCATTCAGACGGCCTATACCCTGGCTGCCGAAAAGACGGGTGAGCGGTATATGCTCCGCTTTCGAGGCCCGGAACTGGAGGTGATCGTTCGGGAGCGGAGAGGGGCGACGGTGGTGATTGCACCGGGGTCCAACCTGCTGACGGCAGCCTCCGGCGAGAGCGGGGAGGATGTGGTGAGTCAGGTGGCTATCTATGACGAAAACGGCTCCCTGGTCCGGGTACGGCGGAATGAGGACGCTGCGGCCCTGTGCGGGGTCATGCAGCGGTATCTTTGTACGGCCAGGGACAGGGACGTAGACGCTGAGGCGGAGGTCATCCTGGAGGACAACGGGATCAGGCAGACCATCACGGTAGAGGCCCTGGGGGAACCCAGGCTCATTTCCGGCGGGAACGTGATCGTCCGGGAGCCGGTGACGGGGCTTTATGGCCTCTACTGGATCGACAGCGACGTTCACACCTGGAAAGGGGGCGTCCACCGGGTGAAGCTGGGGCTGAGTTTGAAGAGTATCATGGACAAGGTGAACGCGGGAAGGGAGTTGAAGTGATTGGAAGCAATAGAGGCGCTGGTAAAAACGCTGTTGGAACGGCCCGGCGGAGAGACTTCCCTGGTCATGGGAAGGGTGCTGTCCCCGAAGCCTCTTCGTGTGCTGGCGGAGGGAAATGCCCAGGACGCTGAGAGCCTGCTGAGAAGCGATGGGGTAGAGCCCAGGGACCTGAAGGTGGGAGACAGGGTGGCCCTGTGGCCCATTGAGAATCGGCAGCGGTATGTGATATTGACAAGGGTGGTGAGCCTATGAAGGACAGCTTGTTTCCCGCTGCCGGGGAGACCGGGGCGGCAGAGGGCTCTGCCGGTTCTTTGCCTCTCGCCAGAGAGGTAGCCTGGGATTTTGAGGGGGATAAGCCCCTTTTTCAGCGGGGGGAACCGGTGGTCGTTACCGGGCTGGAGGCGGTGATGGTGTGGGTATGGAATGCCCTGAAGACGGAGCGGTTCCGCTACCGCCACCATTCCCGCTCCTACGGCAATGAGACGGAACGGCTGACGGGACAGAGCTTTACCGGGGACCTGAAGCGCGCCGAGGCGGCCCGGTATTTTCGGGAGGCTCTGGAGCCCAACCCCTATATCACAGGGGTAGAGGGAGTCGCGGCAAAGCTGGAGGGAGACGTTCTGACCGTAACAGGAAAGATACGGACCATTTATGGAGATAAGGAGGTGAGCGTCCGTGTTTGAGGATCGGACGCCGGAGAATATTCGCTCGGAGGTATTGTCCGCCATGGAGGACCGGGTACAGACCCGGGAGGGCAGTTTTGCCGCCGAGATGGCGGGGCCGGTGGCGGCGGAGGCTTCCATGGTATACGAGGCCATGAAGGCCATGCTTCCCGCCTTTTATGTGGATGAGGACAGCGGAGGCTTTATCGACTTGGCGGCTTCCCGGTATGGGATCTTCCGCAAGGAGGGGACCCAGGCGGCGGCCTCCATCCGGCTGACAGGGCGGGCCAATATGACTGTGCCCGCCGGGACGGTTTTTTTGACCGGAGACGGACTGGAATTTACCCTGGACGCTCCGGTGACATTGGGAACAGAGGGAACAGGGGAGGGAACGGTGACCGCGGCGGCGGTGGGAGACGCCTATAATGTGCCGGAGGGAGCCATTACCCAGATGGTCATGACCCTGACGGGGCTGGAGGGCTGGACCTCCGGGGCTGCCGCCGGGGGGACAGACCCGGAGACGGACCGGGACCTGGTGGGGCGGCTTTACGACTACTGGCGGAAGCCATCCACCTCGGGCAATGTGTACGACTATGAAAAGTGGGCCCTGGAGGTGGACGGGGTGGGAGCCGCCAAGATCCTGCCCCTCTGGAACGGGCCGGGGACGGTGAAGGTGCTTTTGGCGGGGCCGGAGCGCCGGCCCGTGGAGGAGAGTGTAGTTTCCGCCGCCCTCAGCCATATCGAGCAGCTGCGTCCCATCGGGGCCGCTGTGACGGTGGAGAGCGCCGGAGGGGCGCCCATCCACGTATCCGCCGCGCTGACTCTGGACGGGTCCGTCACCCTGGCGGAGGCGAAGGCAAAATTTACCGAAAAGCTGGAGGAGTACCTGCAAGGATTGGCCTTTGACAGCTACACGGTGCTTTTCAACCGGATCGCTTTTCTGTTGATGGACGTGAGCGGGGTGACCGACTACAGGGCTCTGACGGTAAACGGTGGAAGAAGTAACGTGACGGTCCCGGCGGACAAGGTGCCGGTGGTGGGGACGGTGAGCCTTACATGAGACTATTGGACTATCTGCGCCCCGCTCTTCGGGAGAGCCCGGAGGTACAGGCCATCCAGGAGGGCTTTCAGGCGGCGGTGGACGGCCTCTGGAACGCGGTGGAGGGCTGCATGGCCCAGTTGGACGTGGAGACGGCCACCTGGGGGCTCAGCATTTGGGAGGAGGCCCTGGGTCTTCCCGTGGAGGTGGAGCGCCCCATGGCCTTCCGCCGGAGCCGGATCAAGGCCAAGCTCCGGGGGCAGGGGACTACCACCGTGGCGGCCATCCAGAACGTAGCCGCCAGCTTCTCTAACGGAGAGGTAGAGGTGACCGAGATCCCGAAGGAGTACCGGATCAAGGTCCATTTTGTGGGGGCTGCCTGTTTGCCCCCCAATCTGGGTGACCTGATGGCGGCAGTCAGGGAAACGATCCCCGCCCACCTGGCGGTGGAGTATTCCGCCAAGATCAAGATTTGGAGGGACGTAAAGGATCTGAACTGGAACGATGTAAAGGAACAAAACTGGGGATGGTTGAGAGGAGAGATCAAATGAAGGAGACAACAAACTTTAAATTCAAATTGCCGGAGGACAGCGATATCGTTACACCGGCGCCTTTTAATGAAAATTTTACTGTGATAGATCGGAAGCTGAAAACGATCGAGACGGACACAGCAACCAAGGCCCATACCCATGGGGCGGGAGAATTGACAGGGATATTGCCGGTACAAAAGGGAGGAACAGGGCAAGGATCGGCTGCCGGGGCCCTTGCTGCTCTGATCACTGGTGCGGGGGCGTTGAACGCTGCCAACCTGTCGGTCAACGATGTGATCGGAGTGGCGGATGTGTCCGTGGCCGGAGGGGGAAGAAAGGTAACGGTGGGAGATCTGCTTGCCTTTTCCAACCAAAATATGAATGGGGCAAAGTTTGTGTTGGGCTCCTGGACAGGAACGGGGTTGTCTGGAGAGACGCACCAAAACACAATTACGACCCCATTCCCGGCAAAATACATTTGGGTGGTTGGATCCCGCCGGAAAGACAGCAACTATATGGAGGCACCCAACTTCTATTATGATGAAATTGTTCTCTTTTTACCAGAAATAATGCCGACTAGCTTTGATGAT
>CANOHR010000029.1 GCA_947565875.1 uncultured Pseudoflavonifractor sp. | reverse complement strand
CCATTAGACACAATTCGACATGAACTGCTTGTCATATGGGTCAAGTATATGTTATATTACCATTATAAATGACATTCACTGAATGTCAAAGTGCGGAGGCAAGACAATGGAAGAATGGATGGAGGAATTGTATCAAAAGGCCAGGCGGTTTGATGAAGGCGATCTTTACCAAAGCCCGGAATACGCCCGGATCGCAAAAAGGCAGATGGAGCTTTACACAAAAATGCGCGTTCTGTTTGACCCCCTCATCGGGCCGCTTCTGGAGGAGTATACTACTCAGATCGGGGAGGAGTTTGAACTGGAATGCCGGCATTTCTTCATGCAGGGATACCTGATGGGGAAGGAGCAGGGGGCGGACGGATGATATCCGTCCCTACGGGAGAAGCAGATCCCTTATGTAGGGGCGGCTATCAGCCGCCCGGCCCTTGCCCTTCGGGGCTCTGTCCCTGACAAAAAAGCAGGCTGCGGAAGGGCTCCGCAGCCTGCTTTTGTATTCTCCTTATCCAAAGAACTTCTTGAAGAACCCGCCCTTTTTGGGCTTTTCCTCGTCCTTGGACTTTTCCTCCACGGGTTTCTCTTCCTCCCTGGGCCTTTCCACTGCCTTGGGAGCCTCCACGGGAGGTTCCGGGGCCGGGGGAGCGGGGGACACCGGGGGGGTGACGGTGTTATTGAGGGAGGCGGCGGTAACGCCGGCTTTCTGAAGCCGGTCGATGGCCTCCCTGGCCTTCTCAAACTTCTGGGCGTCGGCACGCTGGTAGTAGCCGAGAGCCTTGGCCGGGTCTTTCTCCAGGCCCCCCAGGCCATCCTCGTAATAGCGGCCCAGCCAGTAGAGGCAGCCGCCGTGGTCCCGGACGGCGCCCTTGCGGAACCACTCTACGGCCTTTACCCGGTCCTTATGGACCCCGTCGCCGCTGGAGTAGCACAGGCCCACGTTGTAGATACCCCGCAGGTTCCCCTTCTCGGCGGCCTGGGAGAAGAGGGAAAAGGCCTTTTCCAGATTCTTTTCCACTCCGGTGCCGTGCATGTAGAACCAGGCCAGATTGCACTGGGAGACCGAGTCTCCCCCTTCGGCTCCCAGGGCATAGAGCCGGGCGGCCTCCTTCTCGTCCTTGGCTACGCCGTGGCCCATTTCGTAGCAGAAGCCCAGGTTGCAGCAGGCCCGGGGGTAGTTCTGCTGGACCGCCTGGGTGTACCAGTGAACGGCAGTATCGTAGTCCTGCTCCACCCCAATGCCCTCGTCGTAGAGGTAGGCCAGATTGCACTGGGCGCGGGCATAGCCCTTCTCAGCGGCCTTGGTGTACCAGAAGACGGCCTCGGTCAGGTCCTTCTCCACTCCGATCCCAGCTTCGTAGCAGTAGCCCAGGTTGCACTGAGCCCGGAGGTAGCCCTGATCGGCGGACTTTTTATACCATTCCACCGCCTTGACCTTGTCCTCAGGGACCCCTTTGCCCGCCTCGTAGCACCAGCCCAGATTGCACTGGGCGGCGTCGTCGTCCATATCGGCGGCCTTCTGATAGCATTCCACCGCCTTTTCCCAGCTTTGCTTGGTGCCCCAGCCCATCTCATGGCAGACGCCCAGGTTGCAGATGGCGGGGGGGTAGTCCTGCTCCGCCGCCAGGGAATAGAGCCGGAAGGCTTCGTTATAATTGACCTCTACGCCCTTGCCCCGCTCATAGCACCAGCCCAGGTTGGTCTGGGCCCTGGCCTGGCCCGCGTCGGCGGCCCGGCGGTACCACTCCACCGCCTTCTCCCAGCTTTGAGGGAGGCCCTTGCCCGCTTCATAGCACCAGCCCAGGTTGCACTGGGCCCGGACATAGCCCTGCTCGGCGGCGGCAGCGTACCAGCGCACCGCCTCCTCCCAGCTTTGGGGAAGGCCCTGGCCCGCTTCGTAGCACCAGCCCAGGTTACACTGGGCACGGGGATATCCCTGCTGGGCGGCGGCCAGATACCACTTGGCGGCCTCCTCCCAGCTCTGGGGGACGCCCTTGCCCGCCTCATAGCACCAGCCCAGGTTGCACTGTCCGGGGGGGTAGTCCTTCTCGGCGGCCTTGCGGTAATATTCGGTGGCTTTCTCCCAACTCTGCTCTACGATCTCGCCCTCTTCGTAGAAAAGGCCGATCCGGCAAAGGCCCCGGGGGAAGCCCCTCTCAGCGGCCATATTGTTCCAGCGGAAGGATTCCTCCAGGCTTTTTTCCACGCCCTTGCCAAACTCACAGCACCAGGCGTAGTTGCACATGGCGGGGACATAGTCGGCCTGGGCGGACTGAAGATAGAGTTGGGCGGCCTTTTCCCAGCTTTGCTCTACCTCCTCCCCGTTTTCAAAGCAGAGGCCGTAACGGCAGATGGCGGGGGGGAAGTTCCGCATGGCGGCGGCTTCATAGAGCTTTACCGCCTCGGCCATGTCCACGCCGATACCCTTGCCGTGTTCGTAGCACCAGCCCAGGTTATTGAGGGCCCGGGGATCGCCCTGTCCGGCAGCCTTGGCGTACCAGGCAACGGCGTCCTCCCAGCTTTGCTCCACTCCCATACCCGACTCGCAGCACCAGCCCAGGTTGCACTGGGCGCGGGGATACCCCTGGTCGGCGGCGGCGGTATACCACCGGATGGCCTCCGGCCAGCTTTGGGGCACCCCCTCTCCCGCCTCATAGCACCAGCCCAGGTTACACTGGGCGGGAGGATACCCCTGGTCGGCGGACAGGCGGTAGAGCTGGACGGCCTTCTCCATGCTCTGCGCCACTCCGTCTCCTTTTTCATAACAAAGCCCCAGGTTGCACTGGGCCCGGGGATCGCCCAGATCGGCGGCCTTGGTGTACCACTGGATGGCCTCCTTCTGGTCCTTTTCCACGCCCATGCCCGCCTCGTAGCACCAGGCAAGGTTGCATTGGGCGGGGGGATAGCCCCGGTCGGCGGCGGCCCGGTAAAGGGTGGTGGCCTTCTCCCAGCTTTGCTCCACCCCGTCTCCCTTCTCGTAGCATAGCCCCAGGTTGCAAAGGGCCCGGGGGTCCTCCTGGTCGGCGGCCATGGAGTACCAGTATACCGCGTCCTTGATGCTCTGGGGAACGCCCTTTCCAAATTCGTAGCACCAGGCAAGGTTGCACTGGGCACGGGGGTAGCCCATGTCGGCGGCCTGACGGTAAAGCTCGGTGGCCTTCTCCCAGCTCTGGTCCTTGCCCTCGCCGCATTCGTAGCAAAGGCCCAGGGCGCAGACGCCGGGGGCATACTCCGCCTCGGCGGCCTTCTCAAAGAACTCCACCGCCTTGTCAAAGTCCCTCTCTACCCCTTCCCCCTGCTGGTAGAGCTGTCCCAGGGCGCACCATCCGGCAGGGTCGTCCTTCTCCGCCACCTGCTGGAAGAACTCCACCGCCTTGTCCATGTTCGCCTCCAGCCCCAAAAGGCCCCGGAGGTAGCATACGCCCATACGGTAGAGGGCGGGGGGATACTCCTCGTCCACCGCCCGCTTGATGTAATCAAGAGCCTTTTCGTTTTCCTCCTTCTCCTCCGCCTGGTCCGCCAGGCACAGCCAGCCGTAGCCGGAGATGTAATCCTCCTCCACAGGGATAAAGAAGTCCCCGCCGCACTGGGGGCATTTTTCCAGGCCGGGGTCCTCCGTCACATAGCCGCAGTCGGAGTTGTCACAGCGAAAATATTCCAAGGTGTGGACCTCCTTTTTTTATTGTGTGATATGGCACTATTATACCTCTCTCCCCTCCGGGGCACAAGGGGGGAATTTTGAAATTTGAAGCGGGGAGGGACTATCCTTTTTGAGCGGCGTATGATATAATTTGACAAAACAGGACAGGGGGCGCTCCGGTATGGATACTATGGTCATCGGCATCGCGGGAGGCACAGGCTCGGGGAAAACCACGCTCACCGAAAAGATCCGGGAGCGGTTTTCCGGAGATGTGTCCGTCCTCTACCATGATAACTATTATAAAAAACACGTGGGCATGACCTACGAGGAGAGGAGCCGGCTCAACTACGACCACCCCGACGCCTTTGATACCGACCTGATGGTCCGGGACCTGACCGCCCTTCGCCGGGGGGAGGCCATCCAGTGCCCGGTCTACGACTACACCATCCACAACCGCTCCGATAAGACCCTGGAGGTAAAGCCCACCCGGGTCATCATCGTGGAGGGGATCCTGATCTTTGCCGACCCGGCCCTCCGGGAACTGATGGACATCAAGATCTTTGTGGATACCGACGCCGATGTGCGTATCCTCCGCCGCCTCCTCCGGGACGTGAAAGAGCGGGAGCGGACCCTGGACTCGGTGGTGAGCCAGTATCTCACCACCGTAAAGCCCATGCACGAGGCATTTGTGGAGCCCAGCAAAAAGTACGCCGACATCATCGTTCCCCAGGGGGGCCGGAACCAGGTGGCCCTTGACATGCTGGTGGAGCGGATCCGGGGCCATGTGGACGCCCGGTGACTCCCTTCCAAAATCCAAAAAACGCCCTTAAGGCCGGGAAATCTCCTGGTCTTAAGGGCGTTTTTTTCAGGACTGTTTTTCTTCCTTTTGAAAGAAGGCGGAAAGGATGGGAACCAGGAAGAGGGCTGTCAGCCCCCCCGAAAAACCGTTGTTGTAAAGGTTCACGCCCCCCACGAACCCTCCGGTCCGCAGTACCACCGAACCGTGGAGGAATCCGGCCAGCACCCCGGACAGGGGGCCGAAAAATCCGGCGACGGGGGCCAGGGTAGAACCGAAGAGGGCGGCCATCTGGGAGGGGGGAGCGGCGGCGTCCCACTGCATGGTAAGACCGCCCAGAGCCACCCCCGCCATGATGGGAAGGATATTCCGAAGGTGCTTGCCTCCGGCGGAAAAGCCCATGATGGTGAGGATACAGCCCAGAGTGGGGCCGCTTACGTCGCCCCCGATAAGGAGCAGGTAGCCCACCGAGGCAAGGCCGTTTATTCCCATATTTACCAGCACTGCCCCGCCGCCATAGGACTTCAGAAAATCGCAGGGGGCCTTTCCCGTTTCCCTCAGAAGGGAGCGGTAGCTTTTCCAGACTTCCCCGGCGCTCCTTCCCGAGAGGAAAAAGCCTGCCCCCAGGCAGAGAAGGCTCAGCCCCACCGCGAATGAGCCCAGGGGAAGGGTATATTCCGCAGACCACACCGATACGGTGGAGGGGTCAATGCCCATGGCGTGGAGTACCGGCATCAGGACCATGGCGGTAAGGCCGCAGGCAAAGCCGATATTATAGAGGTTCATGCCGCCCTGCATACGGAAGGTCCCCAGGGAAAGAGGAGGGACCACAAAGCCTACCAGCACCCCCAGAAAAAGGCCCAGGACAGGGTGATAGGGGTGGTTCTGGGAGAAGCAGACGAAGCTGACCAAGGGGCCCAGGGTGGTGGCCATGAGCCCTGCGTTGACGCAGGAGGAATAGGGGACTCTCCGGGCCTTGGCGGAAAGAAAGGAGCCCAGGATGATGGGCCAGATGTTGAAAAAATTCTTCCCGAAAAGGGAGAATCCGGCAATGAGCCCCAGGGTGGACAAGGTGCCGCCGTTCCAATCGCTCCCCGCCAGGCGAAGGACGGCCAGGGAGGAGAGGACCACCAGGGCGGAGTTCACTAGGGCCGCCCCCACGCCTCCCAGGGCAACATAGTCGGTAATGAGGACGCTCTGGGAGGTGAGGATGGTGAAAAGCCCTTCCCCGATGTGGGCGGGAGTATCCAGCAGAAGGGCAAGAAGGACCAGAAGGGCGCAGTAACCCAGGCCCAGGGGAAAAATATTTTTGCATAGGGGCTGTTTTCTCTCTGTGGCAATGGTGGGCATGGGGGGCCTCCTTCTCGTAGGGCGGGGACAGGTCCCGCTTTTTGAAAGGACCGTAGGGCCCGATGACTTCATCGGGCCGCACCCGACCTTATCCGGTCAACCGGGCAAAATACTCCCTGGTCTGCTGGGCGTTTCTCATGACCTCAGAGCGCAAGGCATCCAGGGAATCAAATTTTTTCTCCGCGCGCAGGTAGCGGTAAAACTCCATCCGCACCTCCTGGCCGTAAAGATCTCCGTCGAAATCCAGCAGGAAGCCCTCCACCGTGACCTTGTCTCCATCCTGGACCGTGGGGCGGGTCCCCACATTGGTGACGGCCATACGGCTGTCGCCGTTTTCAAAGACAGCCTTGCAGGCATAGACGCCGTAGGCGGGGACCAGCAGACCGGAGGAGAAGGTCAGGTTCACCGTGGGAAAGCCCAGGGTAGAGCCCAGTTTTTTCCCGTGGGCTACGGTGTGGGTGAGGATGTGGGGGTGGCCCAGGAACCGAAGGGCGCCCGCCATATCTCCCTGGGAGATGAGGGAGCGGATATGGGTGGAGGAGACGGTGATCCCATCGATCTCCACCTTGGGCACCACGTCGCAGCCGATCCCCAACTCAGCGCAGAGTTCCCGGAGCTTTTGGGGATCCCCCTCCCCTTTATAGCCAAAATGGAAGTCGTGGCCCACCACCAGGTGGACCGCCCCATGGTCCCGAACCAGATAATCGGTGACAAACTCCCGCCAGGGAGTTTTCATCATGCGGCCGTCGTAGTGGGCCACAATGACCTCCCGGATGCCGTAAAGCCGCTCCATGAGCCCCGACCGGTCGGCGGGGGTAGTGAGCAGAGGCACCGGCTCCTTGCCGGGGATCAGGGCGGAGGGGTGGAGGTCGAAGGTAAAGGCGGCGGGAACGGCGCCCAACTGGGAGGAGCGTTGGGCACAGAGGGATAAGAGGGCTCCATGGCCCCTATGTACCCCGTCAAAAAAGCCCAGGGCGATAACTCGTTTTTCCATGGCAGGGTCCCCTTTTGATCGAAAATGTAGGGGAGGGGCTTACCCCTCCCGTTCGGTGCGGTCCCACATTGGGGAAGGGGAAAACCTCTCCCCTACAGGGATAGATCGGCAGGCTCAAAAAAGCTCTTGACAGTGACAAGCCTTCCCCTTTCACATCGACTGAGCGCCAGGAAGCTCCCCGACTCCCCATAGACCCGGTACTCCCCTTCCTTCAGCTTGGGGGTGGAGAGGGAGACCCCGTTGCGGACCTTCTTTTCCCCCTGGGCCTTCAGGGTGAGGGAGGGAAGATGGGAGAAGAGCTTGTCCACCGGCAGTAGGAGGGAGGTGGGATCGGGGTGGTTTACCACCTCCTCAAGGCTGTGGCTTTCCGCCAGAAAAAAGCCCCCGGCCATGGAGCGGCGAAGGAAGGACATACACCCCCCGCAGCCCAGAGCCTGACCTATATCATGGCAGAGCGTACGGACATAGGTCCCCTTGGAGCAGCGAATGCGAAGAAGATAGGTATCCGGGGGAAGCTCCGCAGGGAACGGCCCCCCGGCGATTCCTTCCTCCAACAGCTCCAACTCATATACAGTGATCTTCCTTGCCTTTCGCTCCACCTCCCGGCCCTTCCGGGCCAGTTCGTAGAGCTTCTTGCCGCCGATCTTGATGGCGGAATACATAGGGGGGATCTGCTCCAAAGGCCCGGTAAACCGGGGGAGGAGAGCGGCAAGGTCCTCCCGGCTGACGGGGACAGGCCGGGTTTCCAATACCTCCCCGGTCAGATCCTGAGTATTGGTGATAACGCCAAGTTGTAATCCGGTGATATATTCCTTGTCGGAGTCGGTGGCAAACTCTACCGCCCGGGTAGCCCGGCCGATAAAGACGGGCAAGACCCCGGTAGCCATGGGGTCCAGGGTGCCTCCGTGGCCCACCCGCTTTTCGTGGAACACTCCCCGGAGCTTGGCGCAGACGTCCATGGAGGTCCAATCCTGGGGCTTGTCAATAATAAGGATTCCGTTAGCCATGGCTCTGTACCTGCCGGATGGCGTCCAGAATGGCGGCCTTGGCCTGGGAAACGCTTCCCATGACGGTGCAGCCCGCCGCCGCCGCGTGGCCCCCTCCGCCCAGCACCCGGCAGACCTGAGAGGCGTCCAGGTCGGCGGCGGTGCGGACGGAAAGCTTACATTCTCCGGGGCGGAGTTCCCGGATGGTCACTGCCGTATGTACCCCGGCAAGCTGACCTACCACAGCGGCAATGTCCTCCACGTCCTCCTCCTTTGCCCCCAGCCGGACCATATCCTCCAGGGAGATGGCGGCGATGGCGGTCCGGCCTTCGTCGTGAAGGTCCATGGTCTCGATCATCCGGCTCTCCAGCCGGAGACGGATATAGCTTTTGGTGCGGAAGTGCCGCTTGTTGACCCAGGGGGAGTCGATCCCCGTGGCCATCAGTTCCGCCGCTACCCGGTGGGTATGGGGGGTGGTGTTGGAGTAGACAAAGCAGCCGGTATCGGTGCTTACCGCCACATAGAGGGGCAGGGCAATGACGGCGTCCACGGGAAACCACTGGGTGACGATCTGGTAGATCAGTTCCCCGCAGGCCGCCTTGTCCGCCTCCACGCAGTTATATTTTGCAAAGCCCGTGTTGGAGGGGTGGTGGTCCAGGCAGAGGTCTACCCTGTCCAGATAGGGCTGGGCGCAGGGCAGGAACAGGCTCTCGCTGGCGATATCCACGCTGACCACCGTGTCCGGGACAAAATCCGCCGGGGCCAGGGTATCTCTCCAGTAGGGATCAAAGAGGGAGGTGGCGTCGGGATTGGGCAGCACAAAGGCGGTCTTGCCCAGCTTCCTCAGGGCCAGGCACAAGGCCACGGCACAGCCTATGGTATCCCCGTCGGGCCGCTTGTGGGTCAGGATCAGGTAGCCGTCCCTTTCCTGGAGGAAGGCGGCGGCCTGCCGGTAGTCCCAGGTCATAGCCGTCCCTCCCGGTCCAGGTCCTCCATGACCCGGAGGATATGGGCCCCCTTGACCATGGAGTCGTCCTGAATAAAGGTGAGTTCCGGGGTAGCCCGGAGGGCCAGGGTGTGGCCCAACTCCCGCCGGAGATAGCCTGAGGCGGACTTCAGGCCCTTCAGGACCTCCTTCATATCGCTCTGGTCCAGGGAGCTGACATAGACCTTGGCGTATTTGAGGTCGGCGGTGGTATCCACGGCGGTGATGGAGATAAGCCCGTGGACCCGTGGATCCTTCACCGTGCGGATCAGTTCCGAGAGGGTCCGCTGGATCTCCTCATTGATTCGTCCCATACGGGTGGCGGACATGAAAATCACCTCTTTGGTAAAGTTAAAAGGCTAAAAGCGATTTGAAATGGTATGGTCCTGTAGGGGCGGGTTCCAAACCCGCCCGTGCAGGGATGGGACCACCGCCAAATATAAATTTATCGTTGTACCCATTCGCCGATAGGGATGGCAAATGGGCAAGGGTATTCAGCCGGGCGACCACATAGGGTCGCCCCTACGGCGTCGTCGCAAAGTCCGCTTCTTCCGTTTCCGCCTGCGGCGAAAAC
>CANOHR010000028.1 GCA_947565875.1 uncultured Pseudoflavonifractor sp. | reverse complement strand
TATGCTAAAATCCCCTTCATTACAATACAAACGTATATTATATTTCTTTAGAATTTTAAAATTCATAAGAAAATTTAAATACAGGTGTTGCATTTTTTTGAAACTTGAGGTAAAATATGCCTGTAAGCAGAGGCACATTTTTTCCAAAACAAAAAAATCCGCGAAATACAACATACGAAATATATAAAACACATGTTGCAATTTAACTTTTCCCGTGTTATACTGGTCTCAGTTCTTTGAAAATCATAGATGATCCGCCCTGTCTTTTGCCGATTCGCAACATTAGAAAATTATTAAACATCTGTTGCAATTTAAGTTCTGGCGTAGTACAATAGGAAAGGACGAAAAGCAGCGGGCGCTGTGTGGAATCGGCGGGTGCGCGTTTGGCGGACGCGGCCCATTGGGAGGGGCTTTGCCATAGACGGAAGAGTGCGCTATACAAAAATGGTGATACGGCAGTCCTTTCTCTTCCTTCTAAAGGAACAGCCCATCGAGAAGATCACAGTCGCCGACATATGTCGGCTGGCCGAGATCAACCGTGCCACCTTTTATCGCCATTACGAAAATCAATATGGCGTTTTATATGAACTGGAGGATCAGCTTCTGGAGCAGGCGCAGCCCGCCGGAACCGAGGAGAGCAAGGGAACGATTCCTTTTTTGCAAACCGTATTCCAGACCCTTGCCGGAAAAAAAGAGGAGTGGGATCTCCTTCTTGCTTCCAAAGCAGATCCCGGCCTTCCCCTTCGGCTTTGCGCCTTTCTGGAGCGCAATCTTCCTCCCGGGGGAAAGGAGATAGACCGGCGGTTTTTCCTTCATGGACTCAGCGGCCTTGCCATGGACTGGATGGAGGGCGGCTTCCAGGAACCGGCAGAACAAATGGCGGAGCGTACCGCCCAATATTTTCAAGACTTAGCGGGCGGATAAAACCACCCGTTTAAGTCCATATAAAGGGACAGTAGGAATGGTAGGATAAGGACAGAAGAAAGGAGTGAGGTCCACATGACAGAACGGTTCGAGCTGCGGTATGTGAGAGGCCATGTTGAGGTTTTTGACGCTACTGGGCACTTTTACTTCTCGGCGGATACGATGAGCGAGGCCCAGAGCGAACTGCAAAGCATGGACGCGGCCTGACGTGAAAAAGGACGGGGAAAGCCCCCGTCCTTTTTCATGCCCTGGACCCTGTAAATGAAAATTTATAGGAGAGCGCAGGCGGGCCGGTTTAGAACCGGCCCCTACGCATAGATACGTTGGATGGGGTTTGTAGGGGCGGGTTCCAAACCTGCCCGGGTATGGCTTCACCGTTCTGATCCCGTGTGATCCGTAGGGCGCGGCCTCCCGGACGCGCCGCCCATGGTCCCCCAACGTGGGTCCGGCGCGTCAAGGATGCCGCGCCCTACACAGCCGCTGCATTCCAACGTTAAATTTATATTTATCCCCCATGCCCCTACAGGATCTGCCAAACCCCCAATCCTACCAGCAGCATTCCGGACAGAGGCAATGCCAGGTTGTTCCACCGGCCGAGCTTCCGCCCCAGTTGGCGGCCCAGGGAAAGGGCCAACAGGGTAACAAAAAAATTGCACACTGATGCCAGCGCCGGGGAAAGCCCCGTCACCCCGGCGGCCACGCCTACCCCGGCATTATTGACCGCCAGCGCCGCCGAGAGGGCCAGCCAGCCCCGGCTCTCCCCCCCGGTCTCCCCTGTTTTTCCCCGGAGGGCGTCCAGTATGTACCAAAGACCCAGGCAAGCCAGGGCCAGTCCGCCCAGCCTGTCGGCCAATCCCTGTGGAAGAAGCGCCGCTCCCAGGGCCCCCAGGGTCAGGGAGAGAAAGGTCACCAGCGTCGTTACAGACGCTACCGTCAGCGTCTCCCGAAGCCCCGGTCCGCCCCCCTCGGCTCCACAGCCTACCGCAGCCAAAACGGTATCCAGATTGCAGGCAAGTGCAAACAGCATTCCCGCGCCCAAAGCGGAAAAAAAATTCATAGGATCACCTCTTGGGTATCCTATGGAAAAGGTGGGGCCGGGGTGAGACGGATTTTTTCCTTCCCATTTTCCTTCCCCAGTGATATAATACCCTTTACACAAAAAAGGGGGATCGTTATGAGCGGAAAAGAGGAATTCATTGAAATATACCGGGAAAATATTATTCGTGAGGGCTCCGACGCCCTTTTGGACTACCTGGAGAACAAGTCCGACTTTTTCTTTTGTCCCGCCTCCGCCAAATTTCACGGCGCCTATACAGGAGGCCTGTGCGACCACAGTCTGAACGTCTACCACTGCCTTAAAGACTATTTGGCCCGGGAGCGGGTCCAGGAACTCTATGGGTTGGAGGTTTCCCCGGAGAGCGTAGCCATTGCCGCCTTGCTCCATGACCTGTGCAAGATCGGCTGCTACAAGGCGGGCAGCCGGAATGTGAAGAACGAACAGACCGGTCAGTGGGAGAAGGTGCCAACCTTTTTCTATGAGGACCCTATGCCTTACGGCCACGGAGAAAAGTCTGTCTACATTATCTCCGGCTTTATGAAGCTCAAGCGGGAGGAGGCCATGGCCATCCGCTGGCACATGGGCTTTTCCGGTTCGGAGGACAGCCGCCTGGTGGGTCAGGCCCTGGAGCAATATCCCCTGGCTTTTGCCCTCAGCGTGGCGGACATGGAGGCTACCTATTTTCTGGAAGGGGAGCAGAATACCTGATGGAGGATAAAAACGCGCTGGGCTCCGCCCCGATCGGCGATCTGATGATAAAGCTGGCCGTTCCCGCCGTGGCGGCCCAGATCATTAACGCCCTTTATAATATTGTAGACCGGGCGTTTATCGGCCACATGGAAGAGGTTGGCGACCTGGCCCTGACGGGCCTGGGAGTCTGCTTTCCCATTATTATGTTTGTTTCCGCCCTTTCCTCTCTGGCAGGGATGGGAGGCGGCTCCCGGGCCGCCATTCGTATGGGAGAAAAGGACATTGACGGAGCCGAGGCCATTCTGGGCGGGTGTACCGCCCTTTTGCTGGTAATGGCGGTGGTATCTACCGCGCTTTTTCGGCTTTTTCGGGAGCCGCTGCTGCTTTTATTCGGGGCCAGTGAAAATACCTTGCCCTATGCCAGCAGCTATCTTCGGGTCTACCTATGGGGAACGGTAGCCGTTCTTTTCTCTTTGGGTCTCAACAATTTTATTACCACCCAGGGCTTTGCCCTTTTTTCCATGCTCACCGTTGTGATTGGAGCGCTATGCAATATTTTCCTGGACTATTGCTTCATTGTCAAGCTCCATATGGGGGTGGAGGGCGCGGCGCTGGCCACCATCTTGTCCCAGTCCCTTTCCGCCCTGTGGGTCGTCCTCTTCCTGGTGAGCAAGCGGACTCTTCTGCATCTCCGGCTCCGGCATCTGCGGCTGAAGGCCTCCGTTCTTTTGCCGGTAATGGCTATTGGGGTCTCCCCCTTCATCATGCAGTCCACCGAAAGCCTGGTGAGCATTTCCTTTAACGCCTCCCTGCTGAAATACGGCGGAGACGCTTATGTGGGGGCCATGACCATTGCCTCCTCGGTGATGCAGGTAGGGACCATGCCCCTCCATGGGCTGGCCCAGGGGGCCCAGCCCATTATCGGCTTCAACTTTGGCGCCGGAAACTTTGACCGGGTCAAAAAGGCGTTTCGGCTGCTTTTCCTGAGTTGCGTCACCTTTACTGTGATCATCTGGGCTTTGGTAGAGCTTTTCCCCGGCGTATTCATCGCCGTTTTCAATGATAAGCCGGAGTTGGTAGAAGTCGCCACCCGGACCCTGCGGGTCTATTTTGCCGGTATCTTTATGTTTGGCATTCAATCCTCCTGCCAGCAAACCTTTGTGGCTTTGGGGGAGGCCAAGATCTCCCTGTTCCTGGCTTTGCTGCGAAAGATCATTCTGCTGATCCCCCTTATCTTTATTTTGCCTTTATTTTTTCACGATCAGGTTTTTGCTGTATGGCTTGCCGAGCCGGTGGCGGATATCTGCGCGGCGGTGACCACTGGGTGCATGTTTGCCCGCCGCTTTCCCCGGATCCTGAAACGGCGGGAAGACCAGCTTCACAGTTAAAAAGCAGCAGGGACAGGCCTTCCGGGCCTGTCCCTGTGTTTTTGAGGAGGAAAATGAAAATTTATAGGTGATTCCATCCCTGGGCGGACGGGTTTACCCCTACGGCTATGTGACACCCGTAAAGCGGCAAAGCCGCTAACGGTTGTCCGATGGAACCCGCCCCTACGCATTGCCCGCCTTCGTAGGGGCCGGTTCTAAACCGGCCCGCCTGCACTCACCGCTAAATTTTAATCTCCCGATCCACCCGCTTCCCACCACCATGTCCCCGTCGTAGAATACCGCCAGCTGCCCCGGAGTGGGGGCCCGGACGGGGGTATGGGCCTTTACCAGAACGCCCCCCTCCACGGGGGAAATGGTGCAGGCCGTCTCGGTCCTGGCGTGGCGGAACCGGGCGGTGACCTCCATAGGTCCCTCCAGGCCGGAAACGGAGATCCAGTTGGGCTCCACGCAGAAAACCTCCTCCCGAAAAAGGTCGGAGCCGTCGGAGAGGGTGACGGTGTTGCTTTCCGGGTCTATGTCGGAAACGTAATATCGGTGGGGACCGGAGACTCCCAACCCCCGGCCCTGCCCCAGCGTGTAGCGGTGGATCCCCTTGTGCCGGCCCAGAAGGGCGCCGTCCGGCGCAATAAAATCTCCCGGAGGGCAACCCTGGCCCCGGGCCTCCAACCATTTCCCATAGTCGTCGTCGGGGATAAAGCAGATCTCCATGCTGTCTGGCTTGTGGGCAACAGGAAGGCCAAGAGCCTCCGCCCTCTCCCGAACCATAGACTTATCGTAATCACCCAGAGGGAATATTACCATCTGTAGTATTTCCTGCGGCAGCCGGGCGAGCATATAGGACTGGTCATTGGCGGGCAGACCCTTCAGAAGAAAAGTACGGCCATCCTTCCCCCGGCCCGTCCGGGCATAGTGGCCCGTAGCGATATGGTCCGCTCCCTCCGCCTCCGCCAGGGCCAGGAGGGCAGGAAACTTGACCAGGGGATTACACCGGGCGCAGGGCAGGGGGGTGCGGCCTGAAAGATAGTCGGCAGCAAAGGGCGTCTTCACATGCTCCTCCAAAGCCCGGGAGATATCCATGACATGGAAGGGGATCCCCAGTTCCCCCGCCACCCGGCGGGCGTCCTCTTCCCCGGCGGAGTCCGGGCCGATGGAAAGATAGAGGGCAATGACGGCATAGTCCTCCATCAGCAACCGGGCACACAGGGCGGAATCCACTCCTCCAGAGAGGCCCAGCACCACCTTGGGCTTCATACTTTACCACCCTTCTCCAGATACACCATCAGCGCCGCCACGTCGGCGGGGCTGACCCCCGAGACCCGGCTGGCCTGGCCCAGATTTTCCGGACGGATCCTGTCCAGCTTCTGGCGGGCCTCCAGCCGGAGGCCCTGCATGGAAAGATAGTCCAGGTCCCCCGGCAGGGGGCGGCTCTCCAGCTTCTTCATTTCCTCCACCTGCTTTTCTTGGCGGCGGATATACCCGGCGTACTTGATCTCGATCTCCACCGCCTCGGTGACGGCGGCGGGAAGTTCTGGGCGGCCAGGGTCCAACTCCCGAAGGCTCTCATAGGTGTTTTCCGGGCGGCGGAGCAGGTCGGCCAAATGGCCGCCGGGACAGCCCGTCCGTTCCAGCCGTTTGACCTCGGCGTCCACAGCGGCGTACTTGTCCAGCACCCGCCGATACTCCTCCTCACTCACCAGCCCCACTTCATGGCCGATATGGCTCAACCGCCGGTCGGCGTTATCCTGGCGCTGAAGAAGCCGGTATTCCGTCCGGGAGGTCATCATCCGGTATGGTTCATTGGTCCCCTTGGTCACCAGGTCGTCGATGAGTACCCCGATGTATCCCTGGTCCCGGCGCAGGATCAGCGGGGAGAGGCCCAGCAGCTTCCGGGCGGCGTTGATCCCCGCCACCAACCCCTGGGCAGCAGCCTCCTCATAGCCGGAGGAGCCGTTGAACTGCCCCGCCCCGTATAGGCCGGGGACCCTTTTGTGTTCCAGGGTGGGTTTCAGTTCAGTGGGGTCCACACAGTCGTATTCGATGGCGTAGGCCGCCCTTGTCATCTCAGCATGCTCCAAGCCGGGAATGGTGTGGAGCATTTCCACCTGGACCTCCTCGGGAAGGGAGGAGGAAAAGCCCTGAATGTAGAGTTCCTCTGTGTGGAGCCCCATGGGCTCAATGAAAAGCTGGTGCCGGGGCTTGTCGGCAAACCGGACCACCTTGTCCTCAATGGAGGGACAGTACCGGGGCCCCACCCCCTCGATGACCCCGGAAAAGAGAGGGGAGCGGTCCAGATTTTCCCGGATGACCCGGTGGGTCTCCCCGGTGGTATAGGTAAGGTAGCATACCGCCTGGTTTTTCAGGGGCTCTTTTGTAGAAAAGGAAAAGGGAACGGGCGCCTCGTCTCCCTCCTGAAGTTCCATTTGGGAAAAATCCACGCTCCGGCGGTTTACCCTGGGCGGTGTGCCTGTCTTAAAGCGGCGGAGGGTAAGGCCCAGAGATAAAAGGCTCTTAGAAAGTTCTCCTGCCGCAGCCAGACCGTCTGGGCCGCTTTCCCTTGTTACCTCACCCACAATGGTCCGGCCCGCCAGGTAGGTCCCTGTGCAGATAATGGCGGCCTTTACCTCGTATACCGCCCCGTGGCCGGTACGGACAGCGCGGACAGAGCCGTCCTCATTGACTAAAATGTCAGTGATCTCTCCCTGCTTTACCCACAGGTTTTCCTGCTTTTCCAGGGTGTGCTTCATGATCTCCTGATACCGCCTTCGGTCTGCCTGGGCCCGGAGGGACCAGACAGCGGGACCTTTTCCCTTATTGAGGACCCGGTACTGGACACAGGCTTTGTCCGCCGCCCTTCCCATCTCGCCTCCCAGAGCGTCGATCTCCCGGACCAGGTGTCCCTTGCCGGTGCCGCCGATGGCAGGATTGCAGGGCATATTGCCCACCGCGTCCAGGTTTACGGTGAAACAGAGGGTTCGCAGGCCCAGCCGGGCCGCGGCCAGAGCGGCCTCAACGCCCGCGTGCCCCGCCCCGATGACGGCGATATCATATTGGCCTGCCGTATAATCCATTCTGTTTCCTCCTTTCCTCAAGCATTGGCAGCTTCAATTTAACCATGGGGGAGAGGCAAGAGCCTCCCCTACAGGATCAATCTCCACACACAATACGCACAGGGGTGTTGACAGCGGCGATCTCCGCTTCGGTATGCTCGCCGCCGAACTCCCCGTCCAGGGTAAAGGGGACGGCCTCTTCACAGGTGATGCGGTACCGGGAGGAATGGAGCCCCACCACCCCGCTCTCAGCGGTATACTCCTGCTTGGCAAGCGCCAGAATGACGGAGTTGAGCTGCGCCACCGTCTTGGGCTTTTCCACCAGCACCAGTTCCAGAAGGCCATCGTCCAGCACCACCTCATCGCTGGGAAGCCCCAGGATCCCCCCCACCGAGACGGTGTTGCTTACCATGCCGTAGAGGTATTCCCCCTCCAGGGCCCCTCCGTCATGCTCCACCCGAAGGGGGTAACCCTTCAGGCTGCCCAGCTCGGAGGCCCCCTTCAGCACATAGGCCAAATGTCCAAAGGCGTTTTTGAACTGCTGGGGGGTATTGTAAGCCACATCGGTAAAAAGGCCGAAGGCGGCCACATAGATAAACCAGCTTTCCCCCAGCCGTCCGATATCAACGCTCCGGGGTTCCCCGGAGGCAGCCAGGGCGGCCATCTCCTCCATCCGCTTGGGAAGATTCAGGTTCCGGGCATAGTCGTTGGTGGTCCCGGCAGGAAGGTAGCCCACCGGGGGGCGGGAGCCTTCGGGCAACTCCATGAGCCCCGCCACCACCTCGTGAAGGGTGCCGTCCCCCCCGGAGCAGGCCACCCGGTCAAACTGGGGCGCTAGCTCCCGGGCCGCCCTGGAGGCGTCTCCGGGTCCCTGGGTGGGGTAGACGGTAACAAGACATCCCGCCTTGGTAAAGGCGTTCAGGATTCCCCCCAGCTTTCCCCGGACCTGCCCCCGGCCGGCATGTGGGTTATAAATGAAAAGCAGCTTCTCCATGGCGTGACCTCCGGGCAAATATTCTCGGAAGTATTATACCCCTTTTCCCCCGTAAAGGGAAGCCTTGCCTTTTGAGGGGCCGCGTAGTATAATGGCCCAAACTTCTCCCAAAGGAGGGTCCCTTATGAACCGCAAGGCCCTTTCCGCCGCTTTTCCCGTCACCTTACCGGTACTTTTTGGTTTTGTCCCCCTGGGCATTGCCTTCGGCCTTCTCATGAACTCCGCCGGGTACAACGCGTTTTGGTCCTGCCTCATGTCTCTCCTGGTCTATGCCGGTTCCGCCCAGTTTATGGGTGTGGAATTACTCTCCGCCATGGCGCCCCTGCCCCAGGTGGCAGCCATGACCCTCATTATCAATTTCCGCCACCTGGTCTACGGATTGTCCATGCTGGGAAAATACCGGGATACCGGGCGAAGAAAGCCCTATCTCATCTTTTCCCTTCCTGACGAGACCTACGCCATTCTCTCCTCGGGACAGATCCCCCAGGGGATAGCCCCTCAGGACTACTACCTGGCCGTTTCCCTCCTGAACCAGTTCTACTGGGTAGCGGGCTCCGTTTTGGGGGGACTGCTGGGGGCCGCCCTTTCCCTCAACACCCAGGGAGCCGACTTTGCCATGACAGCCCTCTTCCTGGTCATTGCCCTGGGCCAGTGGGAGGAAAGGAAAAACCGCCCCTCCGCCCTTCTGGGGGCGGGGGCGGCTCTTGTATCCCTGCTTCTCTTTGGCCCGGACCGGTTTCTCATTCCCGCATTGGTCCTTATGATCTTGTCCCTTCTGGCCCTCCGCTCCAAGCTGGATAAAAAGGAGGCGGTGGTATGAGGCTCTATCCTTTGGCCTTTATTGCCGTAATGGGAACGGTCACCCTTTTTACACGGGCCCTTCCCTTTCTTCTCTTTGACCGGGGAAAGCCGCCTCCCAAAACCATCCTCTACCTGGGCCGGGTCCTTCCCCCGGCGGTGATGGCTATGCTGGTGGTCTACTGTCTTCGAGGGCTAAACTTTTCGGTCCCTCCCGCCTGGCTTCCCCAACTTATTGCCGCTGCAGCGGTAATAGGGCTTCATAAGTGGAAGCACAACACCCTTCTTTCCATCTTTGGCGGCACGATCTTATACATGATATTGGTGCAGGCGGTGTTTGTCTGATCCTCCTCCCCGCCTTAAGAGGCGGAGGCAGCGAGTTCTGTCATACTTATTAAAAAACGCAGTACCCTTTTTCAGGTACTGCGTTTTTTGGAGCGGGCAACGTCGTCGCCGCAGGCTGCGTATCCTTCGCCCCGCCGCAAGCGGCAGCGCTCACTCACTCCGCCGCGGCTTCTCTCCCCACAAAGCCTTTGGCTTTGTGGGGCCCCATATCTCGCTCCCTCAGATCAAAATGAGGTGGAGGCAGCGAGTTCTGTCATACTTATTAAAAAACGCAGTACCCTTTTTCAGGTACTGCGTTTTTTGGAGCGGGCAACGAGGCTCGAACTCGCTACCTCCACCTTGGCAAGGTGGCGCT
>CANOHR010000027.1 GCA_947565875.1 uncultured Pseudoflavonifractor sp. | reverse complement strand
TGCAAAATCACCAAGAAAAGCAAAACCTGCGTATAACTATCGTTACACGCAGGTTTTGTCTACTTTGGTGCGGGCAACAGGACTTGAACCTGCACGCCGTGAGGCACGAGAACCTAAATCTCGCATGTCTGCCAATTTCATCATGCCCGCATAAGCATACTCATTGTATCACGGATCGGAGCGGTCGTCAACCGCGGCACCCTGGGGTCATGTTTGTCATAGAATGGGTCGACCGGGCTTCCGTCCGGGGAACTTAACTTGACCGTAAAGGGTGTTATTTCATGGAACATACGCTTTGCCTCAGCGATCTTCGCCCCGGACAGCGGGGGATCGTGCGGGCGTTACATTCCACCGGCGCTATGCGCCGGAGGCTTTTGGATATCGGACTTGTGGAAAATACCGGCGTGGAGTGCCTGGGCCGCAGCCCGGGTGGAGATCCCGCCGCCTTTTTGATCCGGGGAGCCGTCATTGCCATTCGGGATCAGGATGGACAGGACGTGCTTCTGCGGACGGAGTAAGGGTCATGGGGCTTACCCATTCCTCCACTGGCATGGGAGCGGTGGAGGGGACCCTGGTGATCCGAAAAGAGGCCCCTACGGACCGGGTCGTTGCTCTGGCGGGAAATCCCAACGTGGGAAAATCTACCCTGTTCAACGCTCTCACCGGTATGAACCAGCATACAGGGAATTGGCCGGGGAAAACGGTGACCAACGCCCAGGGCCATTGCCGGAAGGGGGAGAAGGGCTATGTGCTGGTGGACTTGCCCGGTACTTATTCCCTGATGGCCCACTCCGCCGAGGAGGAGGTGGCCCGGAATTTCATTTGCTTCGGGTCCCCTGACGCCGTGGCGGTGGTCTGTGATGCGACCTGTCTGGAGCGGAATCTGAATCTGGTCCTTCAAACCATGGAACTATCTCCCAGGGTAGTGGTTTGCGTCAATCTGATGGACGAGGCAAAGCGAAAGGGGATCCATGTGGATCTGAAGCTTCTCTCAGAGAGGCTGGGAGTTCCGGTGGTGGGGACGGTGGCAAGAAAAAAGAGGAGTCTGGACGCTCTCCTTACCGCTCTGGACCAGGCAGCGGAGGAAAAAACGCCTGCTCCCCTGGCCGTCCGTTATCCCCAGCGGATCGAGGACGCCATTGCCGCTCTGACCCCTCTCTTCCCGGAGGAATGGGCCAAAAAGCTGAATCCCCGCTGGCTGGCGCTGAAGCTGCTGGAGGGGGACGAAGCCATTCTTCAGGAGGCCTTTTCCTATCTGGGAGAGGAGAATACGGCGGAACGGGGAGAGTTGACAGCGGCTGTCCGGGCCCAGAGGGAGGAGCTTGCCCGGTGGGGCTTTGGGGAGGAGCGGTTCCGGGATCTTCTGGTTTCCGCCATCGTATCCACGGCGGAGCGGCTGTGCCGGGACGTAGTGAAACAGGCAGGAAGCGGTTATAGCCATACAGACCGAAGGCTGGATCGGATCCTTACCAGTAAGTGGACGGGATATCCCATTATGCTGGCCCTGGTAGCTTTGGTATTCTGGCTTACCATCGTGGGGGCCAACTATCCCTCCCAGCTATTGTCCGGCGTTCTTTTCTGGGTCCAGGACCGGTTGAGCGAACTTTTTACAGCCCTCCATGCTCCAGACTGGCTCCATGGGGCGCTGGTGCTGGGAGTGTACCGGGTGCTGGCCTGGGTAGTCAGCGTCATGCTGCCCCCCATGGCGATCTTCTTTCCCTTGTTTACCCTTTTGGAGGACGCGGGCTATCTGCCACGGATCGCCTACAATCTGGATAAACCCTTCAAGGCTTGCCGGGCCTGTGGAAAACAGGCCCTCACCATGTGCATGGGCTTTGGCTGCAACGCGGCGGGGATCGTGGGATGCCGGATCATCGACTCTCCCCGGGAGCGGCTGCTGGCCATCCTCACCAATAACTTTGTACCCTGCAACGGGCGCTTTCCCACTCTCATCGCCATTCTTACCATGTTTTTTGTGGGCTCGGCGGGAGGCTGGAAGGCTTCGGTGCTGTCTGCTCTTCTGCTGACGGGGGTGATCCTGCTGGGGATAGGGCTGACCTTTACCTTTACAAGGCTCCTTTCAGCCACGGCCCTAAAGGGGGAGCCCTCCTCCTTCACCCTGGAACTTCCCCCATACCGGAAGCCCCAGGTGGGAAAGGTGATCGTCCGCTCCATCTTTGACCGGACTCTTTTCGTTCTGGGTCGGGCGGCGGCGGTGGCAGCCCCGGCGGGGCTGCTCATCTGGATCATGGCCAACGTGACGATGGGGGATGCCACCCTACTCCACCACTGCGCCACCTTCCTGGATCCCTTTGCCCAGCTGATGGGGCTGGATGGGGTGATCCTCATGGCCTTTATTCTGGGCTTTCCCGCAAATGAGATCGTGATCCCCATCATTCTGATGTCCTACCTCTCCCAGGGGAGTCTTTTGGAGTTGGGGAGCCTTGGGGAGATGAAGGCTCTCTTTCTGGCCAACGGTTGGACTTGGTTGACGGCGGTAAATGTCATGCTTTTCTCTCTGATGCACTGGCCCTGCTCCACCACCCTGCTCACCGTCCATAAGGAGACGGGAAGCTGGAAATGGACCGCTCTGGCGGCGGCACTGCCCACGGTGGCGGGGGTGGTGGTCTGTATGGCCGTAACGGCACTGGTCCGGCTGGCGGGGCTCTGAGAGCCGGGGACTTGCCATTTTCCTGACGGTATGGTATGATGGCGAAAAAGAGACAGGAGGAGCTTTATGGTCATCAACTATCAGCCTCAGGGAGTCTGTTCCCGGCAGATGAGGATCGAGGTGGAGGACGGCGTGGTCAGATCCTTCCAGGTGATGGGCGGCTGTCACGGAAATTTGCAGGGGATCGGTAAGCTGGTGGAAGGGATGACGGTGGAAGAGGTCATCCGGCGGCTGGACGGGATCCGCTGCGGCGGAAAGCCCACCTCCTGCCCCGACCAGCTGGCCCAGGCACTGAAGCAGAGCCTGTAAGAGAAAACAGAGGAGCCCGGACCTTCAAAGGTCCGGGCTCCTTACCTATTCTGTTATCTTCTGCGGCCACGGTAGGAGCCGCTGTAGGCCCGGCGGCGGTCTTGGCCCCTTCGGTTCCGACGGGGGCGGCTGGGGCCGAAGATGGCCCGGCGGAGGGCCAGCACAAGGGCTGTTAAGATAACGGCCAGCAGCAAGAGTTTTACCCACAGCTTGCTGAAAAGCCGCTGAAGTTGATCCAGGATATAGAGATACTGGGACCGCTCCAGAGAGGTGGCGGCGATCAGATCTACTGTGCCAAAGTTCCGGTCCCCATGGGATACGGAGATAGAACCCAGCACCTGGCCCTGAGCAATGGGGGCTTCCAAGGGCCCCTCAGGCAGGACAATGTTCCGCTCAAACTGGGCGGGATCCAGGTCGTTGGGGAGGGTAGCCTCCAGTCCGCCGGCGGGCTGGACGGTGACATAGTCCTGTTCGGCGCACAGCTTTACCGGAATGGTGGAGATGGGGTCGATCTGGTTGAGGACCATTTTTCGGGAAAAGTTATTGAAGCCATATTCCAGAAGAGCCTTGCTGTCGGAAAAATAGTTGTGTTCCACCATCTCTCCGTTGGATTTCCAATACTTGCCCCCCAGCAGGACCGCGATCATGGTCCGCCCATCCTTTTCGGCGGCGGAGGCCAGACAATAGCCCGCCTCGGGGGTGGAGCCGGTCTTGATACCCACAGCATAGGGATAAAAAAGGCCCACATTGCCTGTGCGGTGGTTGGAGACCAGGGCGTTGGTGTCGTGAAGGACCCGCTTGGGACTCAGGTTGGTGGCAGGGACGGTATAGCTTACGGAGGAGACGATCTCACGGAAGTCGGCGTGGCGCATGGCCTCCAGACACATGCGGGAAATATCGCGGGCAGTTGTGTAATGGGAAGGGTCATGGTAGCCGTGGGTGTTAGTAAAATGGGTCCCCGTCATGCCCAACTCCCCGGCGCGCTGGTTCATCCGGTCTACAAAGGCGGGAATGCTGCCCGCCACTGCGGAGGCCAGGGCGTTGCAGGCTTCGTTGGCAGAGGGGATGAGGGCGCAGTTGAGAAGGTCGCGGATGGTGAGGATCTCCCCTGCCTTCAGTCCCTGGGAGGATCCTCCTTCCCCGATCCCAATGTAGAGGTCGTCCCCCAGAGTCACCGCCGTGTCCATAAAGAGTTCGCCCCGCTCAACGGCCTCAATGGCAAGAAGACCGGTCATCACCTTGGTGATGGAGGCAGGATAGCGCAGTTCATCGGGGAAGAGGGAATAAAGGACCTCATCATAGTCGGCGTCCACCAGGATAGCGGAGGTGGCGTCTATGTAGGGAGGCTCAATGGCAGACTGGGCGGCCAGAGCGGGCCCGGTCAGGGAAAGAGCCAGGATCACCGCAAGGAAAAAGGCCAGGGGAGAAGAATATTTTTTCATAGGAAACTCCTGCTGATTATGTTATAATGGAGTATAACAGATGTGTCCGCTTCTAAGAGGGTTATATTATACCAGATGGGAGCCCTGGACGCAACGGGAGAGAGAGGGGGAAAATGATGAAACTTTCCAGATGGGAAGGGGCCATTTTTTTGCTTTCCGCCCTGTTTCTCTCCTTTACCGCCGGCTGGTGCCTTCGGGGGAACGGCGGCGGGGAGCCGCTGCGTGTGGAGACCCAGCGGCGGCTGGAGGCTTCCTCGGTGTCCCTTCCGGCGCCCACGGTTGGGACCGGGGTGGAAAAGGTAAACATCAACAAGGCTGACGCAGCTGCCCTCCAGAGTCTTCCGGGGATCGGGGAAAAGCGGGCGAAGGATATTGTGGCTGACAGGGAGGCCAACGGCCCCTACCGCTTTCCCGAGGAACTTACCCGGGTGAAGGGGATCGGGGAAGAGACGGTGGCGGGCTTGCTGGAATACATCGTGACGGAGGACGAACCATGAAGGTACTGGTGGTAGATGACGAGCGGGTGTTGGTAAAGGGCATCAAATTTAACCTGGAGAGCGAGGGCTATCAGGTGGAAGTGGGCTATGACGGTCAGGCTGCCGTAGACCTTGCCCGGAGCGGGGGCTTCGATCTCATTATTTTGGACCTGATGATGCCCAAGATCGACGGGCTCCAGGCCTGTATGCGTATCCGGGAGTTTTCCAATGTACCCATTATTATCCTCACCGCCAAGGGGGAGGACGCCGACAAGCTCATCGGCTTTGAAAGCGGGGCGGACGACTACATTACCAAGCCTTTCAACATTCTGGAGTTGAAGGCCCGTATCCGGGCCCTTTTCCGCCGGGCGGGCATGACCCAGCAGGAATCGGGGAGCGGACGGCTCTCAGCGGGGCATATCCTTCTGGATCCCGATGAGCGTTCGGCCTGGAAAGCGGGGGAGAGCGTGGAACTTACCGCCAAGGAGTTTGACCTGATGGAACTTTTCATGCGAAATCCCGGGCGGGTCTATTCCCGGGAAAATCTTTTGAACGTGGTCTGGGGCTATGAGTATGTGGGAGATTACCGGACGGTGGACGTCCATGTCCGGCGGCTGCGGGAAAAGCTGGAACTGGACCCGGCTAACCCGGAATATATCCTCACCAAATGGGGCGTGGGGTACTACCTGAAGGGAAAGAATTAAAGGGCAGGGCCTGACGGCCAGGTCACGAAAGGGGGAACGCCGGTATGGATGGGGAAGCTACCAGAAATGTGCCTTTCTGGCGGTCCCTGCGTACGAAGTATGTCCTGACTTATCTGGTCACCATCGCCGCAGTATTGATGCTGCTCAATACATACCCTTTGCTGGTCTCCCAGGACATGGTCTTTAAGTCGAAGCAGACTTCCCTGCAAAGTCAGGCATCTGTCATGGCCTCCGCCCTGGCGGGGCAGGAGGGCCTGAACCGGGAGGGTGTGGGCCGGGTCATGGAGGTGCTGGGTGATACGGGACTTAGCCGGGTCATGGTCACCGACCCATCCGGTGTGGTGCTGTATGATACCTCCGCCAGTTCCGTGGAGCAGTATGCCCTTCTCTATGAGATAGCGGGAGCCCTGCGGGGCCGGGACGAATTCCGCTCCGATTATATCTCCGGGGCCTTTTGCAGCAGAGCGGCCGTCCCGGTGACTTATCGGGGCATGACATTGGGAGCCGTGTACGTAGACGAAGTTGACGCTGAGCAGGGCCGCCTTTTGATCGGTATACAGCAGACTTTGCGGACCATTTCCCTCATCATCGCGGTGGTTTCCGCCACCCTGGCCTTTATCTTCTCCCAGGCGCTTACCCGGCGGTTGGGGCAGCTTCTGGGAGCTATCCGCATCGTTCGGGAGGGAGAGTACAGCCACCGGGTCAACATACGGGGTGGGGATGAACTTAGTCGGCTGGCGGGAGAGTTCAACGCCTTGACGGGCCGTCTTCAGACCACCGAGGAGGCGCGGCGGCGCTTTGTCTCCGACGCCTCCCACGAGTTGAAGACCCCCTTGGCCTCTATCCGGCTTCTCTCCGATTCCATCCTGCAAAACGACCACATCGACCCGGAAACAATCCAGGAGTTTGTGGGAGATATCGGGGATGAGGCTGCCCGTCTCCAGCGGATCACCGAACACCTTCTTACCCTGACCCGGCTGGACGCCGCCGCCCCGGTGGAGGCGGAGCCGGTGGAGGTGGCGGGGGTGGCTTTGCGGGTAGAGCATATGCTGGAGCCTTTGGCCAGAGCGGTAGAGGTAAGCCTGAAGCTGAATGTGCCCGAGGGGCTTATGGTGAAGATCACCCGGGATGATCTTTATCAGATCCTTTTCAACCTGGTGGAGAACGGGATCAAGTATAACCTTCCCGGCGGCCGGGTGGAACTTTACGCCCAGGACTGGGAGGGAAAGGTGGTCATCATGGTGGAGGATACCGGGGTGGGGATCCCGGAGGAGGACATCGACAAGGTTTTCGACCGCTTTTACCGGGTGGATAAGGCCCGCTCCCGGGCGGCGGGTGGCACGGGTCTGGGTCTGTCCATTGTCCGGGACACCGCCCGCCGCCATGGCGGTGATGTGAGCGTTCAGCGGAGAAGTTCCGAGGGAACCCGGTTCGTTGTCACCTTCCCCCTGTGCGGAGAGGAGGCGGGGGCATGAAAAAAAGACTTCTGGTATTGGGACTTATGCTGGTCTTTCTCTGTGCCGCCTGCGCTCCGGGAGCGGGGAAGGACGGTCCGGCGGAGGGGGAGGCGGAGGTTTGGTTCCTGGCCCAGAAAAACGGGGATACAGGCTCCGCTCTGGCCCAGGAATACCGGAGCCTTCCTGAGGAGGACCGGATAGAGGCTCTTTTGATTCTGCTTTTTGCGGGACCGGAGGACCCGGAGCTTACAAGTCCCTTCCCTCAGGGAACGCTCCTGAAAAGCTGGCGCTTGGAGGGGGAGACGGCTATGGTGGATCTCTCCGAGGCCTACGGGGGCCTTTCCGGGGCAGACCTCACTCTGGCTGACGGCTGTATCGTACTTACTCTGTGTCAACTTCCAGAGGTGAAGCGGGTCTACCTGACGGTAGAGGGCCGCCCCCGCCCCTTCCGGGATCAACTTTTGAGCGCGGCGGATTTTTTGCTGAAAAACGGAGAGGAGCAAGGGGAAGAAGAGAGCGGCCATACCTGAAATCAAAACGCCTCTGACCGGAAGAACGGTCAGAGGCGTTTCAGATGATTTCTAAGGGTGGCCCGAACGGCGCCGGGGCCGGAGAGCATTTCCCGCAGGAATCCCTCTATTTTGCCGTCAAGGCCCGTCACAGTCAAGTCCACGGCAAAAATGGCCGGGTTGGAGAGGATAGGTCCCAGCTTGCCCGATATGCTGTCAGGGCTCCCCAGGGTGATCCCGGCCAACTGGGTCTGGAGCGTATCCAGCATGGGATCGGCGCTGCACTCCATGCTCTTTCCCTGGTCGTCCACCGCCAGCAGATATCTGAGCCATCCGGCAATGGCTAGGGGGATATAGGTGAGGTCTCTGGGATCCAGGTCAGGCCGGACCATGTAGCTTTTGATGGTCTCCCCATAGCGGATGGCTACCTTCTGGCTGGTATCGGTGGCAATGCGTTGGGGAGCGTCGGGGATAAAGGGATTGGGAAGACGTTCCTCAATGACCTCACGGATAAAGTCCATGGGGGAGAGAATCCCGGGGTCGGTTACCACAGGTATGCCCTCGGTGTAGCCGATCTTTTCGATGAGGGCCACCAGATCAGGGTCCTTCATCTCGGCGGCAATGGAGTCGTAGCCCAGCAGGCACCCATAGACCGCCAGGGCGGTATGAAGAGGGTTGAGGCAGGTGGTGACCTTCATCCTTTCGGTGTTGTTCACCGTATCCCGGTCGGTCATGTACACACCCGCCCTTTCCAAGGGGGGGCGGCCGTTGGGAAACCGGTCCTCAATGACCAGATATTGGGGTTCCTCAGCGTTGACAAAGGGGGCAATGAAGGTGTTCTTGGCTGTAATGATGGGGGCCATATCCTCCACCCCAACGGAGGAGAGAGCCTCTTCCACCACCTTGGCAGGACGGGGGGTGATCTTGTCGATCATGGACCAGGGGAAGGAGACCTTGTTCTCATCCCTGACCCAGTCGGCAAAGGCGGCGGGGACAAAGTCCTTTTCCAGCCATTTGTCTACCACGGTGAGAACGCTTTCCTTCAGCTTTTCCCCATTGTGAGAGCAGTTGTCCATGCTGACCACGGCGATCGGGGTCCCTCCGGCGTTGTACCGCTCCAGAAGAAGGGAGGCCACCAGGCTCATGGCGTGGGAGCAATTTTGGGGACCGCCCGCAAAATCGGCCTGGACGAAGGGGAAAAATTCCCCCTGGATATTTTTGAGGGCATAGCCCTTTTCGGTGATGGTAAAGCTCACCATTTGGAGGGAGGGGCTGCGGAAGACGGCGCGCAGTTGTTCCATGTCCTGAGGATAAGCGCTGCCCGCCCGAAGCCCCTTGGCAATGGAGGCGATGACCTCCTTCTTCATGGACCCGTTTGGGAGCAGGCTCACCATCAGAGTCATGGAGTCAAAGGGATCGTAGATGCTGTCGATGATGCCGTAGTCAAAGGTGTCGGCGGCAATGATACCGCTTTTTACCAGCCCTTGCTCCAAAAGCCGCTGCTGGAGGGCGGCAATAAAGCCCCGGAAGATGTTTCCTGCCCCAAAGTGGACCCAGGTGGGGGCTTTTTCTGTCTCTGCCGCCATCTCTTTCCAGTCGAAGGAGGGCAGCGCCACCCCGGCCTTTTTCCAGGCAGCCTTATCCTGAATGCCCTGATAGTTCAGTTTCATGGTGCGCCTCCTCAGCCTTTTCCTGCTTCCCGTTCCAGCATATCCCAGCAGCCCCACATGTACATGATACCCAAAGCCCGGTCATAGAGGCCGTAGCCGGGGCGTACCGTACCTGGGCCCTCTCCCCATAGGTGGCGGCCATGATCGGGGCGGATATAGCCCTCAAAGCCGCAGTCATGGTAGGCACGCATGATCTCTAAAATGCCGGTATCGCCGTCACAGTCCCGGTGGCTGGCCTCGGAGAAGTCGCCGTTGGGGAAATGCTTGACGTTGCGGATGTGGGCAAAAGCGATCCGCTGGTAGCAGGAGCGAATGATGTCGGGCACATCGTTGGCAGGGTCAGCCCCCAGAGACCCGGAACACAGGCACAGGCAGTTATAGGGATCGTCCACCATTTTCAGGAAACGGTGGATGGACGCCTTGTCTACCAGCAGCCGGGGGATCCCGAAAATATCCCAGGGGGGATCATCCATGTGTATGGCCATTCGGATCCCTGTCTCGTGACAGGTGG
>CANOHR010000026.1 GCA_947565875.1 uncultured Pseudoflavonifractor sp. | reverse complement strand
TCAATGGTTGATTGGTAGTTCCCCCGCTTTCTCCGGCAGAACACAAGGCCATTGAACTTCTGGCTGGAAATATGCCCTTTTCCTACATTGCCATCCGGGTCTCTCTGGAAAGTTTGCTTGCCCCCGGGGATAACCTGGATATCAGCATTGGACTAGGGATCCTGGAACAGAACCGGGCCAAGCTTGCTTTGGAACTGCCCCCGGAGATCCCCAGGTCCCCCGGAGGCTCCAAGGTCAACCTGCTGATGGAACTTGCCGCCCCCTTTTCCATGACTAAGCGGGATATTGCCCCTCTGCTGGAGGAACTGCGCCGCAGGGACCAGATCCCCTGCTCTGACCTGGTGGGGCGAATCTTTATTAGCTATATGAAGGACCATTCTTTTGTCCATGGGGTGGCCCTGGGATTTTTCGAGGAGGAATAAAGAGTTTCTCTTGACCTGAAATCTGCTTTCAGGTTTATGCTTACTATTATAGAGGGTGGTTTTACCTCCCCAAACCTTTACTTGGATCTTTTGGGCGGATAAGTGGTACATGGAAGCTGGATCCATGTACCACTTGTCTTTTCCAAGGGAAATATCGATCACAAAGGAGAGAACGCAACATGAAGAAAAGGATCACAGCCCTCGCCCTGGCCTGCGCCATGGTCCTGGGAACGGCGGCTTTGGCCGCCGGAACAGAGAAGAGCATCTCCGTTACTCCCATGGACATGACCATCAACGGTCAGGCCGTCACCCCCCTGAAGTCCAACGGGAAAGCCGCCGAGGTATTTGCCTATGACGGCGCTACCTACGTGCCCCTTCGCTACCTCAGCGAACTGCTGGGCATTGAGGTAGTTTGGGACAAGGATCATCCCAACACCGCTACCCTGGTGAACGTGCCCGGGTTCACCGCTCCTGCGGGCGGCACTTTCACCGGCACCGGCGCGGGCTTTGGCGGGGACATTACCGCCACCGTCACCGTTTCCGACAGCAAGATCACCGCCTGTACCCTGACCGGGGATAAGGAAACTCCCGCCATCGGCGGCGCCGCTCTTCCCAAGTTGGAGGAGCAGGTGAAGGCCGCCGGGAGCGCCGACATCGACGGCGTATCCGGGGCCACCATGACCTCCAATGGCGTGAAGGCCGCCGTGGCCGCCGCCCTGGCTCAGGCTAAAGGAGAGGGTTCCGCCGCCCTGACCCTGAGGGACGGGAGTTACACCGCCGAGGCCCGGGGCTTTGACCTCCTGACCAAGGTGCCCGTCACCGTCACCGTCTCCGGCGGCAAGATGACCGCTATCGAGATGGGGGGAAATAAGGAGACCATGGGCATGTCCGCCTGCGTCAAGGAGCTTCTCATCCCCCGGATCCTGGAGAGCCAGAGTCTGGCGGTGGACGCCATCACCGGCGCCACCTCCACCTCCAACGCGGTGAAGGCCGCCGTCCTGGACTGCTGCAAGCAGGCTGGGGCCGATGAAGCCGCCCTCTACACCGCCATTCCCGCCT
This sequence comes from uncultured Pseudoflavonifractor sp., assembly GCA_947565875.1. Lineage (GTDB taxonomy): Bacteria > Bacillota > Clostridia > Oscillospirales > Oscillospiraceae > Vermiculatibacterium. Next base: position 8,566 of record CANOHR010000026.1, on the reverse strand, counting down.
CCACCTCCCAGGAGACCTATACTGTGGACGTAGCCGTGGTGGGCATGGGCGGCTCCGGCTCCGCCGCCGCCCTCTCCGCCGTCCAGTCCGGTGCCACCGTCTTTGCCATCGACAAGGCCGGCAAGTGGGGCGGCACCAGCACCATCACCTCCGGCCCCGCCGCGGTGAACGCTCCCAGCCAGGTAACCGCGGAGTACAAGGAGTGGGCCGATCCCATCACCAAGGAGACCCGGGTCAAGAAGTCCGGGGAAAACCTGGTGGACCGGGACGCCCTCTACAAGGACTGGACCGAATACACCACCGTGGACGGTGAGCAGCACGCCAAAATTGAGATCATTTCCTTGGAACTGGATAAGTCCGGCGAGACCCTGGACTGGCTCATAGACAACGGCTTCCAGTTTGACCCGGCCAAGGGCTTCGTTGGCGGCAAATGGGGAATCTTTACCTCCTACTCCGGAAACAAGGCTCTTACCGAGAGTTTCTTTGCCTCTCTTTATAAGGCATACACCGACAAGGGCGGCAAGTATCTGCTGGAGACCGAGGGCACCGAGCTTCTCACTGAGAATGGCAAGGTGGTGGGCGTCAAGGCCGTGAAGGCCGACGGCACCCAGGTCACCATCCATGCCAAGAGCGTCATTCTGGCCACCGGCGGCTTTGGCGGCAGCCAGGAGATGATGGAGCAGTATCTGGGCGAAGGCTGGCGGCTCTACGGCATGGCCCAGAATACCGGCGACGGCCTGCGGATGGCTACGGCGGTGGGCGCCGACACCTACAACGCCGATATGCCTCCCATGTCCCACTTCGTGGCCCCCTATCAGATCATGACCGCCTTCTCTCCCGCCGACAATGACATTCCCTACGGCCTGGTGGCCACCGGCGAGTCCCTGGCCGTAGACCAGACCGGCGCGCGCAGAATGGCGGAGTCGGCCCTGGCCATGAGCGCCTATACCATGGGCGCCAAGTACTATACCGTCTGGTCCAAGGAGCAGATCGACATCCTCCGCTCCCAGGGCCTGTCCGCCGCCGCCTCGGGTCGTTACCTGAGCCAGGGCGGGGTCAAGGCCGACACTCCTCTCACCAACATTGACGCCGTCATCGACGAGGGCGTGAAGATGGGCTTTATCTACAAGGCCGACAGCCTGGACGCCCTGGCCAAGGCCATCGGCGGCAAGATGGACGCCGGGACTCTGAAGACCTCCGTGAAGGATTACCAAACCGCCAGCAAGGGCACCGACCCCCTGGGCAAGAAAGCGGAACTCTTTGCCCGGATGGGCGCTCCCGCCTCGGAGAGCGAATACTATGTGGCTATCACGGGCGCTCCCTATATTTACAGCACCTGCGGCGGACTGGATGTGGACGTGTCCATGCGGGTCCTGGACAAAAGCGGCGCTCCTATTGAGGGTCTCTACGCCGTGGGCACCGACTCCATGGGCGTTCTCTTTACCAACACCAAGGGCTACGCCAACTACGGCGGCATCGCCCAGGGCTACGCCTTCGTCTCCGGCAAGACCGCCGGCGCCGAGGCCGCTAAGTCCTCCGGCAAATAAGCCGGTTTTTCCGCACGGACAGGCAGACAGGCCTCCGGGAGAACTCCCGGAGGCCTGTTCTTTCTTTTATAGGACACCTTTCACAAAATTCTTGACCTGAAAGCGGCTTTCAGGTTTATATTTTTCTCATGGAAGCCCCATGTTCTGTGTCCCAAATCATTTGACGAAAAGTCAAAAAGCAAAGGAGAGAATTCGTATGAAGAAAAGGCTCACCGCCCTGGCCCTGGCCGCTACCATGGTCCTGGGCACCACCGCTCTGGCTGCCGGAGGGGCAAAGACCATCTCCGTCACGCCTATGGACATGACCATCAACGGTCAGGCCGTCACTCCCGCCAAATCGGATGGGACTCCCGCCGAGGTGTTCGCCTATGACGGCGCCACCTATGTGCCCCTTCGCTACCTCAGCGAGTTGCTGAACATCGAGGTAGTCTGGGACAAGGACCATCCCAACACCGCCACCCTGGTGAATGTCCCCGGCTTCACCGGCGGGACCAAGTTTACCGGCACCTCCGCCGGTATGCAGGGCCCCCTCACCGTTGAGATGACGGTGGCTGACGGCAAGATCACCAATGTGGCCGTCACCCAGAGCAAGGAGACCGCCTACCTGGCCGACGTAGCCATGGAGCGCATCCCCGCCCAGATGGTGGAGCATCAGACCACCACCGTGGACACCGTCACCGGCGCCACCTTTGCCTCCAACGCCATCATGCGGGCCGCCACCGAGGCCGCCAAGGCCGCAGGACTGGATATGAACGTCCTGAATGCCAACGCCTATCACGCCCAGCCCGGCAAGGCTGAGACTTGGGACACCGACGTTCTGGTCATTGGCGGCGGCGGAGCCGGCCTTTCTGCCGCCATCTCTGCCGCTCAGAACGGCGCCAAGGTCACCCTCATTGAGAAGAGTTCCTTCCTGGGCGGCAACACCTTCATGGCCGGCGGCGCCTTCAACGCCGTGGACCCTGAGGCCCAGGCCACCCGCATCCTCAGCCAGTCTGAGAAGAATACCCTGGACGGCTACCTGAAGCTGACCAAGAAGGACGCCGACCTCCACTTCGACCTGTTCCCCGAGTGGGCCTCCGTCCTGGACCAGCTCCAGAAGGACATCAAGGACTTCTATGCCGCCAATAAGGGCAAGACCCCCGAGAAGGATATGCCCGGCTTTGACTCCATCTCCCTGCATATGTGGCACATCTACACCGGCGGCCTTCGCCAGATGGCCAACGGCACCTGGACCGCTTCCAACATCGACCTAGCCCGGACCCTGGCCGAGGGCGCTCTGGACGCTTACGAGTGGACCGGCACCCTGGGCACCGTGAAGACCGCCTCCCGGGCGGGGGCTCCCCTGTCCACCGTGCTAGGCGCCATGTGGCAGCGGACCCACACCCATCCCACCAAGGAGACCCGGATCCTGGACCTGAAGAACGCCGCCGAGAAGGAGGGCGTGGTCATCTACACCGAGACCGACGGCACCGAGCTCATCACCAAGGACGGTAAGGTGGTCGGCGCCAAGGCCCAGAAGGCTGACGGCACCCCCATCACCATCAACACCGCCAAGGGCGTGGTCCTGGCCTGCGGCGGCTACTGCGCCAACCCCGCCATGGTCAAGGAGTACGATGAGTACTGGGGCGACAACCTCTCCGCCACCACCCTTTCCACCAACGCCGGCACCAACACTGGCGACGGCATCAAGATGGCCATGGCCATCGGCGCCGACACCGTGGATCTGGGCGTTTCCCAGATGATGCCCTCCTCCTCCCCCCTGAAGGGCACCATGACCGACGGTATCTGGGCCGACGCTGCGGAGCAGCTTTGGATCGGCGCCGACGGCAAGCGGTTTGTAGACGAGTACGCCGAGCGTGATGTGCTGGCCAAGGCCTCCATGGAGCAGCCCGACGGTATTTTCTACATCATCTACGCCGGCAGCGCCATGCGTGAAGGCAAGGAAAAGTGCCAGGGCACCAGCTACACCGCCGCCGGCATGGGCGGCACCGTCCAGGCTATGGTCGAGGGCGGCCATATCTGGTACGGCAAGGATCTGAAGGAGTTGGCCGAGGCCACTAAGACCCCCGCCGGCGGCGCCACCTCCTCCTTCACCGAGGAGCAGCTGCGCTCCGTCATCGAGCAGTATAACAGCTATGTGGAGAATCAGAACGATCCCGATTTCCACAAGGGCAACCTGAAGGGTTATATCGATCTGGAGTACATTGAGAGCCACGACGACGTGGGCATCTGCATCAGCCCCCGGAAGGCCTCTCTGCACCATACCATGGGCGGCGTGAAGATCAACACGGAGGCTGAGGTCATCAGCACCAGCGGCAAGACCATCCCCGGCCTGTGGGCTGCGGGCGAGGTGGCCGGCGGCGTCCACGCGGGCAACCGTCTGGGCGGAAACGCCATCGCCGATATCTTCACCTTCGGCCAGATCGCCGGCAAGAGCGCTGCCGGCAAATAAACGCGTACCACCTCCTTACCATAGCCAACCGGCCCGGCGGGATGATCCCGCCGGGCCGGTTGGTTTCATTACTGGTTTCTCTTGGCAAGGACCTTTTACGATAGCAGATCCGGGCCAGGCAGGTCCATCTCCCGCTTTCTCCCTGCGGAGAGGGCCAGCTTGGCGTTTAGCTTCTCCCGGTCCCCAGAGGCGATCACATCCCGGTACTCCTTCAAGTGTGCCAAAAGGGTGTCCAAGCACATGGTAAGGGCAGGAGCATTGAGGGAGAATAGCTGGGTCCAAAGCTCCACATCCAGCGCCGCCACACGGGTACAGCCCCGGAAAGAACTTCCCTCAAAGCCCCGGCAGGTAAAGAGGTTCTCATCATCGCAGACGCTGACGGCAATGACGTGCATCATCTGGCTGGTGTAGGCCAGAATGGCGTCATGCTCCTGGGGGGTGGTCTTTACCACGTCCCTGCAGCCTATGTACCGCGCCATGCGCTCCATCAAAGCGATATGTTCCAACCTGCTGGTCTCTCGGGGAGTAAGGATCAGATGGGAATGTTGGAACATCTCGGCAAAGGCATGCTCGATGCCGGAAAATTCCGTGCCCGCCATGGGGTGGCAGCCGATAAAGTCCACTTCTTCCGGAAGGCATTCCGCCCCGGTCATGATAGCCGACTTTACGCCGCACACGTCGGTGACCAGACTCCCCGGCTTGAATTCCGCCCTGTGTGAACGGAGAAAGTCCACGATCCCATCGGGATCCATGCACAGGATCGTCACATCGGCCTGGGGAAGTTCCTCGCCCAGCGTCAGGGTGGCCCTGTCCCCTACGCCGTGGGCATTGGCGTAGTCCACTGTAGCCTGCCTTCGGGCCGCACCGACGATCTCGTAGTCCTCAAAGCCCTTGAGCGCCATAGCCAGTGAGCCGCCGATGAGGCCCAGGCCTACAACCAGGATCTTCTTCATTCCCCTACACCTCTCTTCCCACACATCCGGCCACTGTGGCCGCCTTTTCCATCAATGCCCGGAACTGCTCGGGCGTAATAGACTGCTGGCCGTCGCACAGGGCATGGACGGGGTCGTTATGGACCTCAATGATAAGCCCATCACATCCGGCAGCGATGGCCGCCAGACTCATCCGCTCCACCATCCAGGCCTGACCACTGGCGTGGGAGGGGTCCACCATAACGGGAAGGTGGCTCTGACGCTTCACCGCCAGCACCGCGGACAGGTCCAGGGTGTTCCGGGTAAAGGTCTCGAAGGTACGGATCCCCCGCTCGCAGAGGATCACGTTGGAATTGCCTCCCGCCAGGATATACTCCGCCGACATAAGCCATTCCTCAATGGTGGAGGAGAGTCCCCGTTTCAGAAGGATGGGCTTTTGGAGCTTTCCCAGCCGCTTCAGAAGATCGAAGTTCTGCATGTTCCGGGCCCCCACCTGGATCACGTCCACATGCTGGGCAAAGTAATCCACATCGTCGGTATTCATGATCTCGGTGACCACGGGAAGTCCGGTAGCCTCCCGGGCCTTCTCCAGAAGCTCCAGGCCGTCGTATCCCATCCCCTGAAAGGCGTAGGGGCTGGTCCGGGGCTTGAAGGCGCCTCCCCGGAGGACCTGGGCCCCTGTCTCCTTCACCGCCCGGGCAATGCCGGTGATCTGCTCCTCGCTCTCCACCGAGCAGGGCCCCGCCGCCACCAGCAGCTTCTTCCCTCCCACCGTGACTCCGGGGGCAAGCTCCACCACCGTATCGTCCGGGTGGTACTTCCGGTTTGCCTTCTTGTAGGGTTCGCTGACCCGCATGACCCGCTCCACTCCGGGCAGGGACTCCATCTTTTCCGTGTCGATCCCGGCAGCGTTGCCCTCGGCGCCCAGGATGGTGGTCTCAGAACCCTTGGAGATCATCACCTTCACGCCGCTCTTTTCCATCTCCCGGATGGCCCGGTCCAGCTCCTCACGGGTAAAGCCCTGCTTCATAATGACGACCATATCTCTTCTCCCCTTTTTCCTGAATTTCATGAAAAAACGCGGCGGCCCAACTTGGGCTGCCGCGTGATATTACCGCTTCGGCAGGTCCAGTCCGGGCATTACAAAAGACCGCTATCCCAATAGCGGTAATAGGAGTAATACCCATTCCGGCTTTGCTTTTTCATGGCTACACCTGCTTTCTGGGGTTACTTTAGCACTTTTTGGTGTGAAAGTCAAGGGAAATTTTCTTGAAATTTCAGAGAAATATGGTATGATATAGAAAACCCACTTACTCTGTTCGATCAGGAGGTCCCCCCATGAAAATTTCCACCAAGGGCCGCTATGCCCTTCGGCTCATGCTGGATATCGCCCTTACCGGCGGAGAGGCGCCTGTTTCCCTCCGAGATGTAGCTCAGCGGCAGGACATCTCGGATAAATATCTGGAGCAGATCATTACCCCCCTGGGCCGGGCAGGCCTGGTCCGCAGCGTCCGGGGTGCGGGAGGCGGCTATCTGCTGACGAGACCACCGGAGGAATACACCGTAGGGGAGATCCTTCGGGTACTGGAGGGCAGCCTGGTCCCCGTCATCTGCGCCGAGGCCAAGAGCTGCTGCTGTCGGGCGGAGCAGTGTGTGACCCAGGAGATCTGGGAGGAGATCGCAGCGGCGGTATCCTCCGTGGTGGATCATACCACCCTGGCGGACCTGGTGGAGCGCTACCACAAAAAGCAGCAGGAGTAAGCTCCTGAAGTATATGGACCCGCTATAAAATCTCTGTTATGTACATAGCCCGTCATTGCGAGGGCCCAAAAGGGCCCGTGGCAATCCGTACCCCAGGAAAAAGGGACGGATTCCCACGAAGAAAGGCCGCCACCGGCGGCCTTTCTTCTCGGAATGACGGGTCTTTGTGCAATTGGCGCATTTTGTAACGGGCCCTTTTCCTTTATTCCACCACATCCATCAGCATTTGCGCCAATTGAAGCCTGTTGAGTTCGCCGGAGAACTCATTCGAGTTTACATAATTTTCCGCATAACGTCCCAGCATCCACTCCATCTGTTCGGCGGTGACTGTCTCCTCTGGGAGAAACCGGCCCTGGCCGTCCCCCTCTACGATCCCCTGCTCCACAGCCCAGCCCACATAGCCGGCGTACCAGGCGCCGGAGGGTACGTCGAAAAAGGCCTCCGTCTCCCTCTCCTCCGCTCCGGCCAGACGAGCCAGAACGGCGACGGCTTGGACACGGGTCACAGCCGCCGAGGGGGAAAAGGCGTCCGCCTTTGTCCCCGTCATGATCCCCAAACGGTAGAGGGTCTTCACCGCGTCATATCCCTCATCCTCCTCCCCCAGGTCCACAAAGGGCAGCACCCCTACCGAGAAGGAGATCTGGGCAGCCCCGGTATAGCCCTCTACCCCGCTTTTCACCGCTACCGTAAACGTATAGCTGCCCTCTTCCGTGGGCAGAAGGGCATTCACCGCCTCCAGACCGTCGGAGAGAAAACAGGAGGCGGAATAGTTCTCCGAGGGATCGTCGGTCACCGTCACCTGGATCTGGGAGGGCTCCAGTTCCACGCTGGGGGTGATGGCGGAAACCGTTTTAAGGACCGTCGCCCTTCCCACTCGGCTTACCCTCTCCACCGTAAAGGAGACCCGGGTCTTGCCGGAGGCATCGGAGTCGCAGACCCCGGAGAAGGACTTGACGGTTTCAGTTAACATAAAATCCGTGGAGCCGGAGCCGTCGGTCTGGGGCTGATTTCCCATAGGACCACCGAAGCCGCCAAAGGTCCCGTCAGGGGGGACAGAACCTTGGGGCGGCTCCATGCCATCGGGGTTCGGTCCGGCCCCTACGGTCTGCCCATCGGGTCGCCGAAAACCGTCAGGCCGTTCCATTCCATCAGGCCGCTGGCCGGGAACGAAACCCTCGGGGGGCTCCATTCCCTGGGGACGGTTTCCTCCCATACCGCCGGGACGGCCCATGCCGAAGCTGTTGCCGCTCCAGCACTGGAGGACTCCGTCCGCATAGACCTGATAGGGAGTATCCAGCGCCAACTCCGGGGCGGTCAGGGTAATGGACTGGCATTTCTTCTCCGTGGTGGCCGTCCAAAGTTCCTTTCCCTCCCCGTCCTTTACCGTCACTATACTTCCCGCCGGGAGGGTGGAGGCAAAAGCCAACTCCATATAGGGCTGTCCAGAGGCGCTGTCGGCGGCGTCGTTCCGGGTACCGAAGGCGGATACCCTGCCGCCGTTGAGAAGGATGGGACTGTCGGCGTCGATCCCCCCATCAGGGGTGGACTCGTTGGCCATGGTCCATACCGTTCCACCGTTGATGACCAGATAGCCGTTGGAGTCGATCCCGTCCCCCTCCGCGCCCAGTCCGGCGTTGACGGTAAGGCTCCCGCCATTGACGGTGGTGACGCTGACGAAGTCCTCGTTGGTATTGATCCCGTCGTCCTGAGCCTCGATGTTCACCGTACCGCCATTAAGGGTCAGGTGGAGTTCGGAGTCCAGCCCCTCGTTGTCGGCAATGATGTTCAGTACCCCGCTGTCGTCTCCGTTGTCCCCGTTGACGTTCATAGACATTTTGGAATAGAAGGCTCCGTCGTACTTATGGAGCTTTTTT
>CANOHR010000025.1 GCA_947565875.1 uncultured Pseudoflavonifractor sp. | reverse complement strand
CAATGCTCCCAACTATACAACTCTTCTTTGGGTTTTGGCATAGAATTGGGCATGAGCAAATCTTCTATTGATAAAGTGTTAGGCCAACCCGTTATGTCTGGCTCCGACTATCTATACTCTGGTCAACATCTGTACGCTAAATATAAAGACGGAAAACTCATTTCTATGTATGTTGAATATCCCAACGACCGCTGGATTACTTATGGCGGTATTTGTCCCGGCTCTACATTTGAGGATGTAGAAGCAAAACTTGGTGAGCCCAACTCCATTGAACATGATGATCTCTGGTGGTATTACGCTTCACGCGGTGGTGCCGTGACTGGCTTCAAAAAATTTTCTAATGTAGTTACTGATGTAGATGCCATATATATCTACAATGAATATTTGATAGATATAGAATAATTACTGTAGGAAATCTGTTAAAAATGCAGTCTCAACCAATATTAAAGTGCCGTGAAAATTGTAGAGTCCAGATAATCTAAAAGTACCCGAGTTGCTATTTTGAAAGCCACGAACAAGAAGATTAACCAAACGTTGATGGAACCAAAATAAGCACAGTGAGCGGCGGGGGGGGGGGGGGGGCCCCTTCCCGTTTTTGTTTTTCACTTTTTACTTCCTTGACTTTCCCTCTTTTCCGCATTACAATGGCAATTACTGTGCAGCATTTCTTGTGTAAGGAGGGATCCCATGTCCACGCCTATCTATCTGGACCACGCCGCCACCACCCCCGTCTGCCCGGAGGCTGCTCAGGCGGCTTTGGAGGTCATGACGGAGGGCTTTGGCAATCCCTCTTCCCTCTATTCCCTTGGAAAGAACGCCGCCCGGCGGCTGACGGCGGACAGGGCCGTCATTGCCGGGGCTCTGAACTGTCTTCCCGAGGAACTGTTTTTTACCTCCTGCGGCACCGAGGGAGATAACTGGGCCGTCAACGCCGCCGTTGAGCTTAATCGGAAAAAGGGCAATCACATCGTCACCACTGCTATAGAACACTCTGCCGTGCTGGAGCCTATGAAAAGGCTGAAGATGGAGGACTTTGAGGTCACCTTTCTGAAGCCTGACAACCAGGGCAATATCCCCCCCGAGGTGGTGAAGGCAGCCATCCGACCCGATACCATTTTGGTATCTATGATGCTGGTCAACAACGAGGTGGGAACCATTCTCCCCGTCCGGGCCGCCGCCGACGCCATTCAGGCTGCGGGGGCCCCGGCCCTTCTTCATACCGACGCGGTCCAGGGCTTTTTAAAGGTCCCCTTCTCCCCTAAAGAACTGGGGGCCGATCTGGTAACTGTCTGCGGCCACAAGGTCCGAGCGCCCAAGGGAGTAGGCGCCCTCTATATCAAAAAGGAACTTATCTCCAAAATGAAGCCCCTTCTGCTGGGAGGCGGACAGGAACAAGGTCTTCGCCCCGGCACTGAGGCCACCGCCCAGATCGCCGCCTTTGCCGCCGCGGTGAAGGCCTGGGAGCCCGGCTTTGCCGAAAGGATCCGGACGGTGAAGGATTATGCCGCCGACATTTTCTCCTCCGTGGATGGCGTCACCCTCCTCAGCCGTGGGGACGCTCCCCACATCCTGGCTCTCTCCCTGCCCGACTTCTCCGGCCAGTCCCTGGTGGAGGCTCTGGGCAGCCAGGGGGTCTGTATCTCCTCCGGCTCCGCCTGCCACCGGGGCAAGCCCAGCCATGTGTTTGCCGCTATGCCCATTCCCCCCAAGGTCCAATACGGAGCGGTCCGGGTCTCCTTTGGACCGGAGAGTACAAAGGAAGAGGTAGACGCTCTGGCAAAGCTTGTGAGGCATATCTGCGAGAGGAAGTCCCTGCTGTTCTGATGAGCGCGCCGGGGCGTCGCGCCCTACGGAATAGGATCGTTTTCGCCGGACTAATGGGAAAACCGTTGGGCAGTCCCGCCGGACCGTCGGGGACGACGGTCCCTACGAAAGAGTAACATCATACCTGGCAGGGGCCGATAGCCGCCCCTACATATATCTTTGAGGTGATCCTTTGTTTTCCTTTATGAACCGGGGCAGGCGCTTTTACCGTGACGTGGTATTGCTGGCCTTGCCCATTATCCTTCAAAATCTTATCACCAACTCTCTGGGACTGCTGGATACCTTTATGGTAGGGGCTTTAGGGGAGGCGCCCATGGCCGCCGTCACCCTGGCTAACATCCCTATTTTCGTGGTGCAGCTCATGACCTTTGGACTCCAAAGTGGGGCCAGCGTCCTTATCAGCCAGTTCCATGGCAAGGGCGACAAAGACTCCATCAACGAGGTACTGGGTATCGGCTTTTTTGTGGCGGGAGCCATTACTCTGGCCTTTGGGTGCGTCATGTTCTTCCTCCCCGCCCCCTTCATGTCCCTCTTCGGCAACGACGCCGGTGTGGTGGCTCTGGCAGCCAAATACGCCCGGATCGTAGCCTTCTCCTTCCTCTTTGACTCCCTGGCCCAGATCTATATCGCCGCCCATCGGTCCATGGCGAACCCCATGCTGGGGCTCTATATTTTGGGAGCCTCCATGGTAAGCAACACCATCCTGAACTGGATCTTCATCTTCGGCAAGCTGGGCGCCCCCGCCATGGGGGTGGAAGGGGCCGCCCTGGCCACTCTTATTTCCCGGATCCTGGAGTTTGTGCTGGCGGCAGGACACATGATGACGGGCAAAAGCTTCCATATCCGCCTCAGCCGTCTTCTCCACCCCAGCCGGGATATGCTCCGCCGGTATATCCGCTTTGCCACCCCTGTGCTTCTTAATGAGACCCTGTGGGGCCTGGGCACCTCCCTCTACCCTACCATCATGGGACATATGGCAGGTTCTCAGGCCATTCTGGCAGCCTATGGCCTGGTGGGCAATGTGGTCAACATGTCTACCGTCATGGTCTTTGCCATCGGCGGCACCACCGCCATCATCATTGGCCGGGAGATCGGTGCGGGACAGCGGCGGGAGGAGGTCTACAACGTGGGCCTTTGTCTGGATATGCTGGCCTTTCTGGCCGGGCTCATCGTGGGAGGGATCTTTATCCTTCTTACTTTCGTCCTTTTGGAGCCGGTGGTCTATCCCCTGTTTCACCTGTCCCCGGAGGCTTCTGAGATCGCTACCATGATGAGCGTGGTCTCCTTCGCCATCCTGTCGGTCCGCTCCTTCAATACCACCAACGTGGTGGGGGTCCTTCGGGGCGGCGGGGATGTGCGGACAGCCACTGCCATTGACCTTGCCCCCATGTGGCTTCTCTCCCTTCCCCTGGCCGCTCTGGCAGGGCTGGTGTTCCACTGGGGGATCCTGCCGGTGTATCTGTGTATTTCCCTGGATAACGTGGTCAAGCTCTTCCTGGGCCTGTGGCGGCTTCGCTCCGGAAAATGGATCCGGGACGTGACTGCTGCTTGACAAATTGGCAAACTGAAGAATACCCCGCTAAAAATCACCGTCTGCTTTTTTCAGATGGTGATTTTTTCATGTTCACATTTAATTTACAACCCCGCCTATTGACTTTCCTTGGGGTAAGTGGTACATTATATTAGCACTTAAAAGGTAAGAGTGCTAAGTTCAAAATGGGATCCCCACGAAAGCGGTCCTCAGCTTTTACCCGCAGGGGGTACGCCCCATCCGTAAAGCGGCATAGCCGCTAACGGCTGGGCAGTGTGGGGAGAGGATGAACAACGAAATGAACGAGTTTTTCCGCTTGCGGGGAAACGAGAGATATGAAGTTTGTGAGGACGAGGAGGTGAGCGGCTTGGAACTGAGCGAACGAAAAAAGAAGATCCTCCGCTCTGTCATCGAGATGTACGTCCAAAATGCGGAGCCTGTGGGCTCCAAGGCGGTGGCCCAATGGGCCAGGCTGGACGTCTCCTCCGCCACCATCCGCAACGATATGGCGGACCTGGAGGAACAGGGCTATCTGGAGCAACCCCACACCTCCGCCGGACGTATCCCCTCTCCCAAGGGCTACCGGCTCTATGTCAATGAACTGATGGGGGACTACAAACTCTCCATTCAGGAGACTGAGCGTATCAATGAGGCTCTGAAGAACAAGATGCAGGCCTTGGATCAGGTCATCGACGAGGCGGGCCGGGTGGTGGCAAAACTCACCCAATACCCCGCCTTTGCCCTTACCGCTCCCCCGGAGCGGGTGACCATTCGGCGCTTTGATCTTCTTCTGGTGGAGGAGCGTTCCTTTATCGCCGTGGTGATGACCGATACCAACACGGTACGCAACAATCTGTTCCATCTAGACCGTGAGGTGAGCCAGTCCCAACTGCAAATGTTGGGGACTCTGCTCAACACCGGCTTTACCGGCCTTTCCCGGGATGAACTGGAAAAGGAGTTGGAGCGGGTGGCCCGCCATGCCGATCCCGACGCCTTTCACCTTATCGAGTTGACGGCGCGCTTTGGGATGGAGGTACTGGAGGAACTGGCGAAGAAACCGGTCCACACGGCGGGCATCGCCAACCTTCTGGACCACCCCGAGTATCAAAGCCTGGAGCGGGCCCAGCCCCTGATGAGCTTCCTCTCCGACGCCGACTCCGCCGCCCTTCCCGCCAAGCTTTCCGGGGAGGATGGCGCCAACATCGTCATCGGCCCGGAAAACGTGAGCGAAGCCCTGAAGGATTCCAGCGTGGTCATGGCAAGCTATGACCTGGGCGCCGGGATGAAGGGGCTTATCGGCGTGGTAGGACCTACCCGAATGGATTACGCCAAGATCTCCGCGCGGCTGGCCTATGTGGCCAAAGGCCTGTCTCAGATCATGGGGCAGGCTGCCCTGCCGCCTAACGATACCAAGGAGGGAACAACTTGAGCAAGAAAGAAAAGAAGCAGCCCGTCCCCGAGACCCAGGAGGCGGAAGAACTTCAGGAGCCTGTGACCGCCCCGGAGAACGCTCCTCCGGAGGAGGCCCCCGAGACCCAAGCCGGACTGTCGGAGGCCGATGCTCTTCGGCAGACCATTGCCGAACAGGAGGACAAATTCCTCCGGCTGTGCGCCGAGTACGATAACTTCCGCAAGCGGACCCAGAAGGAGAAGGAGGCCATCTACTCCGACGCCACCGCCAACGCGGTGAAGGCCCTCCTTCCTGTCTACGACAACCTGGAGCGGGCTTTGAAGCAGGAGACCGCCGACGAAGCCTACAAAAAAGGCGTGGAGATGACTATGACCGGACTCCTCAAGGCCCTGGAGAGTCTAGGTGTCACCGAGATCGACGCAGTGGGCCAGAGCTTTGATCCCAACATCCACAATGCCGTCATGCACATTGAGGATGAAACTTTGGGGGAGAATACCGTGGTGGAAGTCTTCCAGGCCGGGTTCATGCTGGGAGACAAGGTGATCCGGTTCGCTATGGTAAAGGTGGCGAACTGATGTAGGGGCGCACATTGTGCGCCCGCAATACCAGTCACATCTCTTCCACGGGCGCACAATGTGCGCCCCTACGAAATCGTATAAAACAAATTCATTTTATTGGAGGCAAGCATTATGTCTAAAATCATCGGTATCGATCTGGGCACCACCAACTCCTGCGTGGCTGTCATGGAGGGTGGCGAAGCCGCCGTCATCGCCAACGCCGAAGGGAACCGCACCACCCCCTCGGTGGTGGCCTTCGCCAAGGACGGAGAACGGATGGTGGGCCAGGTAGCCAAGCGCCAGGCCGTCACCAACCCCGACCGCACCGTCTCCTCCATCAAGCGGGAGATGGGCAGCGACTACAAGGTCGCCGTGGACGGCAAGAACTACACCCCCCAGGAGATCAGCGCCATGATCCTTCAGAAGCTGAAGGCGGACGCCGAGGCCTATTTGGGCGAGACGGTCACCGAGGCGGTCATCACCGTCCCCGCCTACTTCACCGACTCCCAGCGCCAGGCCACCAAGGACGCCGGGCGCATCGCCGGTCTGGACGTGAAGCGGATCATCAATGAGCCCACCGCCGCGGCTTTGGCTTACGGCGTAGATAAGGAAACCGCCCAGAAGGTCATGGTCTACGACTTGGGCGGCGGCACCTTCGACGTCAGCATTCTGGACATTGACGACGGCGTCATCGAGGTCCTGGCCACCGCCGGTAATAACCGCCTGGGCGGCGACGACTTCGATAAGTGTGTTATGGACTGGATGGTGGCCGAGTTCAAGAAGGACACGGGCATCGACCTTTCCGGGGACAAGGTGGCCATGCAGCGGCTGAAGGAGGCCGCTGAGAAGGCCAAGATCGAGCTTTCCGGCGTCACCAGCAGCGCCATCAACCTGCCGTATATCACCGCCGACCAGAGCGGTCCCAAGCACCTGGACCTGACGCTGACCCGGGCCAAGTTCGACCAGCTTACCGCCCACCTGGTGGACGCCACCTCCGGCCCCGTGAAGCAGGCCATGTCCGATGCCGGCCTCACCGGCAACGACATCTCCAAGGTCCTGATGGTGGGCGGCTCCAGCCGGATCCCCGCCGTGCAGGACATGGTGAAGAAGCTCACCGGCAAGGAGGGCTTCAAGGGCATCAACCCCGACGAATGCGTAGCCATGGGCGCCGCCCTTCAGGGAGGCGTATTTACCGGCGACACCAAGGGCCTGCTGCTGCTGGATGTGACTCCCCTCTCCCTGGGTATCGAGACCCAGGGCGGTGTCATGACCAAGCTTATCGAGCGCAACACCACCATTCCCGCTAAGAAGAGCCAGATCTTCACCACCGCCGCCGACAACCAGACCAGTGTAGAGGTCCATGTGCTTCAGGGTGAACGGGAGATGGCCCAGTACAACAAGACCCTGGGCAAATTCAGCCTGGACGGCATTGCCCCGGCCAGAAGGGGCGTTCCCCAGATCGAGGTCACCTTCAACATCGACGCCAACGGCATCGTGGAGGTCTCCGCCAAGGACATGGGCACCGGCAAGGAGCAGCACATCACCATCACCTCCTCCACCAACATGTCCAAGGAGGATATCGACAAGGCCGTGAAGGAGGCCCAGCAGTTTGCCGCCGAGGACGCCAAGAAGAAGGAAGAGGTGGACATTCGCAACCAGGGCGAGCAGATGGTCTATCAGACCGAGAAGACCCTGGAGGATCTGAAGGATAAGCTGGATGCCAACGACAAAGCCACCCTGGACGCCGCCCTCAATAAGCTGAAGGAGGCTCTGAAGGGCAGCGACAGCGCCGCCATCAAGGCTGCCACCGAGGAACTGGGCAAGGCCTTCTATCCCATTACGGAGAAGCTCTATCAACAGGCGAATCCCCAGGGTGGCCAGCCCGGCCCCGACATGGGCGCGGGCTTTGGCGGTCAGGCGGGCCCCGCCGACGACGGCGTGGTGGACGCGGATTATACCGTCATTGATGATAATGACAACAAATAAATAGGGCCGTGGGCGGGCCGGTTTGGAACCGGCCCCTACGAAAGGCTGTTCTTTTGTAGGGGCCGGTCCCAGACCCGCCCGCTTCCCCTGTTTTATGACATCCCCTCTAAAGAGGTGAAAAGCATACATGGCAGAACAAAAACGAGATTATTATGAGGTCCTGGGGGTCTCCAAGTCCGCCTCTGAGGAGGAACTGAAGAAGGCTTACCGAAAAAAGGCCAAGGAGTACCACCCCGACCTGAACCCCGGCGACAAGACTGCCGAGTCCAAGTTCAAAGAGGTCAACGAAGCCTACGAGATCCTCTCCGATCCCACTAAGCGCTCCCGGTATGACCAGTTTGGCCATGCGGGAGTGGATCCCTCCTTCGGGGGAGGATACGGCGGCGGGTACGGCGGCTTCAATATGGGCGATATGGACCTGGGGGATCTTTTCGGTTCCTTCTTTGGCGGCGGCTTTGGGGGCGCTCAGCGGCAAAATCCCAACGCCCCCCGGAAGGGCGAGACTCTGCGTGCGGCGGTGACCATCTCCTTTGAGGAAGCCGCCTTCGGTTGTGAAAAAGAGATCACTCTCACCCGTTCGGAACGCTGCGACGTTTGTCAGGGCTCCGGCTGCGCTCCCGGCACCAGCGCCGACACCTGCCCCGATTGCCGGGGCACCGGCGTCATCCGCATCCAGCGGGGCGGCGGAGCCTTTACCTTCTCCACCTCCGCCCCCTGCACCCGGTGCCAGGGAACGGGCAAGATCATCCACCAACCCTGTAGCGAGTGCCACGGCTCCGGCTCGGTTCGGAAGCAGCGCAAGCTCACCGTCAACATTCCAGCGGGGATCGATAACGGTCAGGCCGTTTCTCTTCGGGGGCAGGGGGGCTCCGGGCAGAACGGCGGCCCTGCCGGGGATCTGCTTGTCTCGGTCACCGTCCGCCCCAGCGACAAATTCCAGCGGGACGGTACGGCGGTCTATTATGAGCATAAAGTCACCTTTGCCCAGGCAGCCCTGGGAGCTAAGCTGGTGATCCCTACCATTGACGGCAACGTGGAATACTCCATGCCCAAAGGCACCCAGCCGGGAACCGTGTTCCGCCTTCGCGGCAAGGGCATTCCCGCCATTAACAGCCGCAGCCGGGGGGACCAGTTTGTCACCGTCCGGGTGACGGTTCCCACCTCCCTCTCCCCCCAGCAGGAGGAAGTTCTGCGTTCCTTTTCCCAAGCCATGGGAGAGGACGCCCCGGAGGAAAGCAAAGGTTTTTTTGACAAACGCCGCAAAAAGAAATGATCCCCTCCCTCCGTAGGGCGCGCCGTCCCCGGCGCGCCCAAACTTTTCCTATGCCGTCTTTACAAATGGGACAAAAAGAAATAAAATGATGGGCAGAGGTTCCGGCGGAAGCTCTGCCCATCATTTTTGATTAGGAAGTTTCTCTTATGGAATATATCAAGCCCCCCATCCTCTTCGCCCTTCTGACCCTGGCGGCCATCCTTGTTTTTCTGGCCCGGTACGCCCTGGCCCTCTCCGATGGCGCTTCCCTTTCTGTGGAGACCGCTCCCGGGCTCCGCTTTGCCGGAACGCGGTATCCCATGGAGCGGAAGGACCGGCTGCCTGTCCTTCTCATCACCCTGGTCTACGCCCTCACCGCCTTCTTCCAGCTGGGGGACCGGCAGGCCCCCCAGGGCGTCTATGACTTTGCCTCCGGGGAGAGCGTCACCATCCAGATCGTCGGCTCCCCCGTCTACACCACCAGCATCCGCTATTTTTCCGGTCTTGGCACGGGCAGCTACAATATTGAAGTCTCCTCCGATGGGGAAAGCTGGTCCACCCTTTGGCAGCGGAAGGAAGACCCCAATGACAAGGACAAGGTGACGGGCTACTATTTTGCCAACGCCGACGGCTATTCTCCCAGCTACGCCCTCACCCAAAACTACAACCAGCTTTATAAATGGATAGACATAGAGGTGGAAAACCCCCAGAATGTCCAATACCTCCGCATTACCGGAAAGGCTGACAAGGAGAACCTTCAGCTGACCCGGCTGTGCCTTTTGGGCCAGACAGGCAAGGTCATCCCCTTCAACTGGGGCATGGCGGACGGTTCTCCCCTCCCAGAGGGGCTGGACCGGGTGTTTTCAGCGGATAACATCCCCGAAAAGTCCACCTGGCACAACTCCACCTATTTTGACGAGATCTACCACGCCCGCACCGCCAAGGAGCATATCGACGGGATCTATCCCTATGAGGTGACTCACCCCCCCATGGGCAAGCTGATCCTGGGACTGGGGATCCGCCTGTTTGGCATGACCCCCTTCGGCTGGCGGTTTATGGGAACGCTGTTGGGTGTTCTCATGCTGCCCATGCTCTATGTATTCTTGAAGAACATGTTCGGGAAAACGGTGGTGGCCGCCTGCGGAACCATTCTCTTTGCCACCGACTTCATGCACCTGACCCAGACCCGGATCGCCACCATCGACACCTACGCCGTCTTTTTCATCCTGGGCATGTACTTTTTCATGTACCGCTACCTGACTCTTCCCCAGAGGGCCTCCTTCCGAAAGGGAGCCCTCCCCCTGTTCCTCTCCGGACTTATGTGGGGGCTGGGGGCAGCCGGAAAGTGGACGGTCTTCTATGCCGGGATCGGATTGGCAGCAGTCTACTTTATAGGCCTCTACCAAAGGCTTCGGGACTGGCCGGTGGAAGAGGAGCCCGAGAGGGGAGCCCGGAATGTCTGGCTGGTCCAGACCCTTCTCTTTTCCGTCCTGTGCTTTGTGATACTTCCCTTTGCCATCTACTGCGCCGCCTATATTCCCTAC
>CANOHR010000024.1 GCA_947565875.1 uncultured Pseudoflavonifractor sp. | reverse complement strand
CCCCCGCCGGAAAACAGGGAATTTTATCAAATATTTATACTTCTTATCCCCGGCATATGGTACAATGGGGGAAACGAGAGAAAGGAGGGGAAGAGATTGGATATTCTTGCCTGGTTGGAAAACACCACGGGCGGTGAGTTTATTTTTACCCTTCTGGTCTCCATGGTCCCCATCGTGGAACTGCGGGGCGGGATCCCCTTCGGGGTGGCCCTGGGTCTTCCTTACCCGGTGGCCTTTGTGGCTGCCGTCATAGGGAACATCCTGCCTGTTCCTTTTATCCTGGTCTATATCCGACGGATCTTTCAGTGGATGCGCTCTCACCTTCCCCGGCTGGACGGTATGGTGGACGCCCTGGAGCGGAAGGCTCACCTGAAGGGCCGGAAGGTGAACCGGTATAAGTATCTGGGCCTGTTCCTTTTTGTGGCCATCCCCCTGCCGGGAACAGGAGCCTGGACGGGAGCCCTGGCCGCCGCCTTTATGGATATGCCCCTACGGAAGGCCATCCCAAGTATCCTGCTGGGGATCATTGCGGCAGGCTGTATCATGACGGCTCTCACTTCTCTGGGGGTCAATGCCTTTACCGCTGTGATGAATTGAGAAGCCGAACATTCTTTGCCTTTTTTCATAAAATGGGGAGAGGTGAAGTGATATGCGGCCAATTTTAGAAGTGATCCTTGCCCTGTTGGCAGTGGCGGGCCTGATGAGCCTGAGTTGGCTTTTGATGGGGCGCATCCTGACTCCGGTGGGATCGGAAGAGACGGTATCTCTGGTGCCGGGCACGGGAGACGGGGAGACCCTGGAGCAGTCGGTCCGGGGTCTTCTTTGGCTTCGGGGAGGCGGTATGCTGGCGGGAAACATCCTGATCGTGGACTGCGGCCTGACCCAGACGGGAAGAGCGGTGGCCGCCGCCCTCTGTCTCCGGGAGCCGGGAATGGAGAGTTGTCCGGCGTCGGAACTTTCGGTTTACATAAAACGGAAGGCGGCGGAAGTGAAAGCAGATAAAATGTAATTTACAGGAGGGGGCGTAGGGGCGCGCAATGTGCGCCCGCCCAAGCACGATACTAACCTCCCCGCCCGTCATTGCGAGGGCCCAAAGGGCCCGTGGCAATCCGTATTCCCTTTGCACCGAAAGTACAGTATAAGTGGGAGGTCGTTTTGCATTCAATCTGACGAAGGTTATCCCACGTTTAGCCTTCCTGGCATCATCATTGCTATGTGGGATTCCCGAAAGATCGCTTTTGCTGCCAAAAGCGGCCTCTCGGCCTCTCAACCGCTATGCGGCATTAACTCCCGCTAAGCTCGCTGCGCTCGCCAAGCGGGAGTAAACGCAAACCACCAGGGGCCTGCGGGCCCCTGGACCCCAGGCTTTTATGTTGGGGCACAAGGCCCCCGTGATCTGACGCAAACCTTTGGTTATCGCCTTTTTACGGATCACTGGTCGCCGTTGATCCGCCCAATGCCACGACCTGGGCTTTGGGGTTGGCGGCGGGGCCGCAAGACCTTCCCATCGTAGGGGCGATTCGTGAATCGCCCGGCAGAATTACCCGAAGGTTTCCCCATTGGTCTTGCGAAATGACTCTTTCTTGTAGGGGCGACCCTTGTGGTCGCCCGTCAGGTATGGAACCACCTATAAATTTCTATTTATCCCACCCACCCCAGAAAGAAGGTGTCCAGGATGGACGAGTTTCCCAATTACATCGAGGGCACCGTAGATTCTGTAGTTTACCAGAATGAGGAAAATGGCTATACCGTTCTCCGGCTGGACGTGGGGGAGGAGGAACCCATCACTGTAGTGGGCTGTATGCCGGGGGTTGCCCCCGGCGAGACCTTGTCCGCCCAAGGTTCCTGGACACGCCACGCTACCTATGGACAGCAATTCAAGGCGGAGGTGGCCCGCCGGAGCATGCCGGTGGGGGAGAAAGCTATTTTTGATTATCTGGCCTCAGGGGCGGTAAAGGGGATCGGCATTTCCACCGCCCGGCGGATGGTGGAGGAGTTTGGAGAGAATGCTTTGGAGGTACTGGAACGCACCCCGGAAAAGCTCACCTCCATTAAGGGCATCACCCAAAAGCGGGCCCAGGCTATGGGGGAGGCCTTCCGTCTTCAGATGGGGATGAGGCGGCTGCTGGACTTTCTGACCGCCCACGATCTGCCCCCCCAGCTGGGTATGCCTCTATACCGCCGCTTTGGAGACCGGGCTTTGGAGGCGGTGGAGGGGGATCCCTATCTGCTGACCGAGGGGGAGATGACGGTCTCCTTCGCCCAGGCCGACCAGTTGGCTCTGGAACTGGGCTTTGCCGGAGATCACCCCCAGCGGCTGGAGGCAGGGGTGAGTTTTACCCTGCGCCATAACCTGGATAACGGGCATACCTTCCTTCCTTTTCAAAAGCTGATCTGCGCGGCCTGCGCCCTCCTGGACGTCCCTGATCCCGAGAGCGTGGAGGATGCCCTGGCAGTCCTTCTGGAGCGGGGAAGCGTCACCCGGGAGGAGGTGGCGGGGGAGGACGCCTGCTACCTGACAGAGTACTATGAGGCGGAGGTCCTGACAGCCCAACGGATCTCCGCTATGAGCGCCAATGAGTTGTATTCTCCGGAGGACTTGGACAGGCTTATCGGTCGGACGGAGGAGGAGCAGGGCATTACCTACGCCCCCCAGCAGCGTCTGGCGGTGGAGACAGCGGCGCGGCACCAGGTCATGCTCCTTACCGGAGGTCCCGGTACCGGCAAGACTACCACTTTGAAAGGGATCCTGTCTCTTTTTGAGAGTATGGGGCTGAAGACCGCCCTGGCGGCCCCCACGGGTCGGGCTGCCAAGCGGATGGGGGAACTGTGCGGTATGGAGGGGGTCACGATCCACCGGCTGCTGGAGACCCACTTTGACCCCAAGACGGGAGAGTTGGTCTTTGCCCACAACGAGAGGGATCCCCTGAAGGTTGACGCGGTCATCGTGGACGAGACCTCTATGGTTGACATAATGCTTATATCTGCCCTCCTGTCCGGTCTTCGGGAAGACTGTCGGCTGGTGCTGGTGGGAGACCCGGATCAGCTTCCTTCCGTAGGGGCAGGGAACCTTCTATCCGACCTGATACGCAGCGGGACTGTCCCCATGGTTCGGTTGACAGAAGTTTTTCGTCAGGCGGCCCAGAGCGCCATTATCCGCTCCGCCCACCAGGTCAATGAGGGCATTGTGCCCCAGCTTCGCAACGGCAGCACCCAGGATGTGTTTTTCCTTCGCCGTCCCGACCCTGTGGCCGCGGAGGAGACCATCGTGGAGTTGGTGAAAAAGCGTCTGCCGGAGGGGATGGGGATCCCCTCCCACCAGATCCAGGTCCTGTCTCCCACCCGGAAGTATGACGGCGGGACCGGAAGCCTCAACCGGGCCATCCAGGCGGCGGTGAATCCCCCCGCCGAGGGCAAGGGAGAGCGGAAATTTGGCCCCTGTGTGTTCCGCCAGGGAGACCGTGTCATGCAGGTAAAGAACAACTATGACATCATGTGGCGTACCGCCGACGGCTTGGAGGCAGGCATGGGGGTCTTTAACGGGGACATCGGGCACATCCTGGAGGTGGACAACCGCCGGGAACTCATTACAGTGGATTTTGAGGGACGGCTGGTGGAGTATACCCCCGATATGCTGGGAGAGTTGGAGAGCGCATACGCGGTGACGGTCCATAAGTCTCAGGGAAGCGAATACCGGGCGGTGATCCTGGCCGCTCTGGATACCGCCCCCCGGCTTTTGACCCGGGGAGTCCTCTATACCGCCATCACAAGGGCCAGGGAACTGCTGGTGATCGTGGGAGACGAGGCGGTGGTGGCAAAAATGACTGCCAACAACCGCCAGAGCAAGCGGTATTCAGGACTTCGGGCCCGGTTGGCGGGAGGTGGGGAACTGTGAGGTTTAGCGAAAGATTTCTGGACCTTCTCTTCCCGCCCAAATGTCCCTTCTGCGCCAGACTTCTGGAGGAGAAGGCCCTTTTGTGTCCCTCCTGCCAGCGGGAGCTTCCCTGGCTCACAGGGGCGGAAGCCCAGGTCCGGATGGAGCTTTTGAAGGACTGCGTGTGTGTCCTTCGCTATCAGGATAAGGTCCGCCAGGCCATCCACGGCTATAAGTTTAGTGGCCGCAGCGGCAGGAGCGGAGCCTTTGGATCCCTGATCGCCCAGGCCATCAGAGACCGGGGGATCTCCGCCGATCTGGTATCCTGGCCCAGCCTTTCTTCCAAGCGGCTTCGCCAAAGGGGTTATGACCAGGCCCGGCTGTTGGCTCTGGAGGTGGGGGAGGCCCTGGAGCTTCCCGTCCTGCGCACTTTGGATAAAGAGGACCGCCCTGCCCAGTCCGGCCTGGAGGGGGAGGCGGAGCGCCGGGCAAACCTGCTGGGGGCCTACACAGCCCATGCCCCGGAGGGGTTTCGGGGAAAGCGGATACTGCTGGTGGACGATGTGCTTACTACGGGAGCCACCCTCTCGGAATGTGCCGGGACCCTTCTCCGCTCCGGGGCGGAGGCGGTTTTTGGGGCGGCGCTGGCAAAGGCGGGGAAATGAATTTACTTTTTTTCTCCATTGACGTTGAAATATGGAAAAAAAGCCGTTATAATAAATAGGTCTAAAATAACAGCCTTCCGGCAACACTAGCCGGGAAACGGAAAGATATATGAGGTGCTTATATGTTCAGTAAAGATATCGGGATCGACCTGGGTACCGCCTCCATCCTGGTCTACGTCAAGGGCAAGGGCGTTGTCCTGCGGGAGCCCTCCGTGGTGGCCATCGACAAGAATACCGGCAAGCTGCTCAAGGTGGGCGCCGAAGCCCAGGCCATGCTGGGCCGTACCCCCGGCAACATTGTGGCCATCCGCCCCCTGCGGGAGGGCGTCATCTCCGACTACGACATGACCGAGCGGATGCTCAAGGAGTTTATGAAGAAGGTCACCTCCTTCTCTCTCTTCAAACCCCGCCTGCTCATCTGCGTCCCCTCGGGCATCACCGAGGTAGAGGAGCGCGCGGTGGTAGACGCCGGCATCCAGGCGGGCGCCCGCCGGGCCTACCTCATTGAGGAGCCGGTGGCCGCCGCCATCGGCGCGGGCATCGACATCACCAAGCCCGACGGCCACATGGTGGTGGATATCGGCGGCGGCACCGCCGACATCGCCGTTATCTCCCTGGGCGGTGTGGTGGAGTCCGCCTCCATCAAGACCGCCGGCGATAAATTTGACGAGGCCATCATCAAGTATATCCGCCGCCGCCACAACGTCCTCATCGGTGAGCGCACCGCCGAGGAGCTGAAAATGCAGATCGGCTGCGTCTTCCCCCCCGAGGAGGAGAAGAGCGTGGAGATCAAGGGCCGCAGTCTGATGACCGGACTTCCCCAGGTCTTTACCGTCACCTCCAGCGAGATGATCGAGGCCTTCGAGGAGCCCTCCACCCGGATCCTGGAGGCCATCCACGGGGTTCTGGAGCGCACTCCCCCCGAGTTGGTGGCCGATATCTCCAACAATGGCATCGTGATGACCGGCGGCGGTTCTATGGTCCAGGGCTTTGACAAGCTTATCGAGTCCCATACCGGCATTGAGACCCATGTGGCCGACGACGCCATTTCCTGTGTGGCCTACGGCACCGGAAAGAGCCTGGATTCTCTGGATGGGATGCAGGACGGCACCATGAACCTCTCCCGCCGCAAGCAGCTCAACGCCTGAGAGAAGACTTTGAAGAAAATGATAAGAGAGCGGCAGGACCAACAACAGGTCCTGCCGCTCCTTTGTTGTTCAGACGAAAGGCGTAAGGGGAGGATAAATTTAGCGGTGGCAGTTGAGAGAGGGAGACTGTAGGGCGGGACGCCTCGGCCCGCCGCTCCTGCATGGTACCACGTTATGGCGCGCCGGGGCGTCGCGCCCTACGCTCTCCCTCTTCTGGTTGTCGCGATAAATTTCCATTCCCCCTCTCCTGCAAATAGTGACAAACCCCTTTCTGGATGCTATAATAGCTTCACTTTGATACAGCGGCGCCCCAAACGGAGGGGTGTTTACAGGCTGACATACGGGAGGGATCGTCCATGAACGAAAATGCCGGGAAGAAGTCCGTGCCCCACCTGCCCACCGTCCGGCTGGGCTGGGGGCTGGTATGCTTCGCCGGATTTCTGGTGCTGGGATCGGGAGCCTACTACATAACGGTGGGAGAGTTTGTATCGGCGGAATTGGCGGGGATATATATGCTGCTGTCCATGGTAGGAGCGGCGGCGGTGCTGCTCCGGCTGTGGCGCTTTGCCATTCCCTACTATATGGGCTGCGCCCTGGCCTGGGTCTGTGGCAGCTTCGTGGGCTCTCTCAAGGGGGAGTTTGCCCCAACGGCGGGGGCCTTTTCCGCCGCCTTCCTCGTTGCCGTCTTTGCCCTGTTTGGGGTCATCTTCCAGTGGCGCGCCCTGCGGAAAAAGCGGCTGAAGCGCAAGGAGGAGAAGGCGGAGGCTGAAGCGGAGGCGGAGAGAAAGGCCCAAGAGGAAAAAGAGGCCGCGACGGTCCTCACCGCCGCGGCCACACCAGAACAAAGCGAAACAGGGTCCGCAAAAGACGGTACCTGCGTTTGACTTTTTTGAGAACCTTCATCGGACCAGCGCCTCACCCACGGTATAGATGTCTCCCGCCCCTACCGTAAGGATCAGATCCCCCGGCTGGGCCAGTTCCTCAAGCCGGACAGTGAGGGCCTTCAAGGTGGGATAATACTCGCTGCCGGGGATCTGGGCGCTGAGATCTTTGGAAGAGATGCCCAGGGTGTTGTCCTCCCGGGCGGCAAAGATCTCCGCCAGAAGGGTCATATCGGGGATCTTCAGCACCTCTACAAACTCCTGAAAGAGAGCCTGGGTCCTTGAGTAGGTATGAGGCTGGAAGGCGCAGATGACCCGCTTGTAACCAAGCTTCATGGCGGTTTCCAAAAGGGCTTTCACCTCATTGGGATGGTGGGCGTAGTCATCATAGATATCGGCACCGTTGCGGCTTCCCTTTTTCTCAAACCTGCGTCCTGCCCCCCGGAACCCGGCAAGCCCCTTTTCCACAGCGTCGGCGGGGACGCCCAGGGAGATGGTGGCGGCGGCCGCCGCCAAAGCGTCCCGGACGTTGTGTTCACCGGGGACCTGAAGTTCGATATGAGCGAAGCGCTCCCCCCGGAAGACCACGTCGAACCGGGGCAGGCCCTTTTCATAGCGGAGGTTTTCCCCGTGAACATCGCCCTCCGTAAGACCAAAGGTGAGGATGGGCCGGGTCTCGCCCTGAAGGGTGGTCATGGTATTTTTGTCATCCCGGTTGGCGATGATGAGCCCCGTCTTCTCCGGCACCAGGTCCGCAAAGGCCCGGAAGGAATGCTCCACATCCTCCAGATCTTTAAAAAAGTCCAGATGATCCGCGTCTACGTTGAGGATGACGGCGATGGTGGGAAAGAAGGAGAGAAAGGAGTTGCAGTATTCGCAGCTTTCCAGAATGATGGTATCCCCGTGGCCTACCCGGTGCCCCGCTCCCAGAAGAGGCAGGGTGCCGCCGATCATCACCGTGGGATCTAGCCCCGCCGCCATGATGATGTGGGTACACATGCTGGTGGTGGTGGTCTTTCCGTGGGTGCCGGAGACACACAGGGCGTTTTTATAGTGGCGCATGATGGCCCCCCAGGCCTGGGCCCGCTCAAAAACGGGGATCCCCCGGGTGTGGGCGCCGGAGATCTCCGGGTTATCGTCGTGGGCGGCGGCGGTGCGGATGACCAGTTCCGCGTCACCCAGATTTTCCGCCCGCTGTCCGATGGAGACGGGGATGCCGAGGGAGCGCAGGTGCTGTACCGTGGCGCTTTCCCGGGAGTCGGAGCCGGTGATGACCATGCCTGTGCCGTGAAGCACCTCGGCCAAAGGAGCCATGGACACCCCTCCGATCCCAACCAGGTGGGCCCGGCGTCCGGGAGCCAGATAGGATGTAATATCTGAAGTTGTCATAGAAAACACAACCTTTTTCCATTCATTGGGTTATTATTATAAAGCAAATCGGAGCGATTGGCAAGGTAATTCTATACAAAAATCCCGGAGGATATACGGGAAAGCGTTCCTGAAGGCGCCGGGTTCATGTCCGCCCTCCCTGCCGCATATACATAGCGGGAATGGGAGGGCGTTTTTATGGAACGAAAGGGGAAGAAGGAGGGCATTTTGGAGCGTACCATCCAGGCCCTTGATATTCCCGGCGAGGCGGCAGGCCTTGCCCGGGTGGAGATAACGGGCCGCCATGAGGTGCGTATGTCCAACCACCGGGGGATATTGGCCTATGGGACGGAGGAGATCCTGGTCAGCGGCGGAAAGCTTATCGTAAAGATCAAGGGGGAAGACCTGGTGCTGCGGGCCATGACCGCCGAGGAACTGCTCATTACCGGGATAATAGGATCCGTAGAACTGGAGTAGGGGGGGAAAAGCCATGGCGGTGAGCCAGATCGTCAATCTGCTGCGGGGAAGCGTCCGGCTGGTGGTGACGGGGGCCTTTCCCGAGCGGTTTCTGAACCTGTGCGCCCAGCGGGGAACGGCCTTCTGGGCGGTGGAGTGGCCGGACAGCCACACCCTCCGGCTCACGGTAGCCTGGAAGGACCGGAAGGGGCTGGAGGAACTGGCCCAGCGGTCGGGGTGTGAGGTCAGGGAGGAGGAGAGAGGGGGCGTTCCCCCGTTTCTCCTTCGGTTTCGGCGGCGGTATGCCTTTTGGGTGGGGCTGGCCCTTGCCATGACGGCGGTATGCGTCCTGAATCGGTTCGTACTGGTGGTGGATGTGGAGGGAAACGACCGGGTGCCCACCCAGGCCATCCTCACCGAGCTCCGCCGCCAGGGTCTTCGTCCCGGCGTGTATGGGCCTTCTCTGGCGTTGAAAGATATTTCCAACGAGGCCCTTCTCCAGTTGGAGGATCTCTCCTGGATGGCGGTCAACCTCCATGGGATCCGGGCCCAGGTGGTGGTCCGCGAGCGGATCCACAAGCCGGAATTAGTGGATGAGACAGTGATGGGGGACATTGTGGCGGAGGCTCCCGGCATCATCACCCACCTGGAGGCCTGGTCGGGGGACGCGGCGGTGGAGGAGGGAGCTACCGTCCTTCCCGGAGATGTGCTGATCCGGGGCTCCATCCAGATGGACCCGCCCCAGTGGAGCGAAGAGCCGCCGATGTGGATGCCGGTCCGGGCCATGGGAAAGGCGGAGGGCCGTACCTGGCGGACCCTTACCGCCGCCATCCCTCTTACCGCTCAGGTGAAGGCGTACACCGGAGAGGAGGCCGGCCGCTGGTCGGTCACCATTTTGGGCGGAAGAAGGGATTTTTTTCAAAAGGGTGGAATTCCCTTTGAAAGATATGATAAAATAACAAAGACATGGAATCTGACCCTCCCGGGAGATATGGTGCTGCCCTTTTCCCTGTCGCGGGAGACCTACCGGGCATACGAGACGGTGGAGGCCCCCATAGACCCGGAAGCCGCCCGGACCATGTTGGAAGAGAGGCTCCTTTTACAGCTTCAGAAGCTGCTGGGGGATACCGGCCAGGAGGTGAGCCACAGCTTTTCCGTTCGGGAGGTAGATGGAATGCTGGCGGTAACTCTCGCTGCGGAGTGCAGGGAGGAACTGGGGCGGTTCGTGCCTGCGGCTCAATGATCCCTGTGGGACATGGGGAGAGTAGGGGGGCTTGCCCCTCCCGCTGATAAAAATAACGGTATACAAAGGAGAACCCTACCATGGTAGAACAGACCATTTCCATCGAGCGGCTGGAGGAGGCGGTAAACCTCTTTGGGGCCATGGACGAAAACGTGAAGATCATCGAGCGGGAACTGGACGTGACGGTGGTGAGCCGGGAGGGGCGGCTGAAGGTGACGGGAGAGGATGGCGAGAGAGTCATCTACGCCGTCAAGGCGTTGGAAGGGCTTCTGAAGCTCATCGGCCGGGGCGAGACCATCACAGAGCAGAACGTGCGCTATATCCTCAATCTGGTGAAGACAGGGAATGAAGATAAGATCGGCCAGTTTTCCGCCGACGTGCTGTGCGTTACCGCCAAGGGAAAGCCTATCAAGGCCAAGACCTTGGGTCAGAAAAAGTATGTGGACGCCATCCGAAAGAATCTGGTGACCCTGGGGATCGGTCCTGCCGGTACGGGCAAGACCTATCTGGCCGTAGCCGCCGCCGTAGCTGCCTTCCGGGCGGGGGAGGTCAACCGGATCATCCTTACCCGCCCCGCTGTGGAGGCGGGGGAGCGGCTGGGCTTCCTTCCTGGCGACCTTCAAAGCAAGGTGGATCCCTATCTCCGGCCCCTCTATGACGCCCTCTTTGAAATGCTGGGGGCGGAGACCTACCAGAAGTATCTGGAGCGGGGCAATATCGAGGTGGCCCCCCTGGCCTATATGCGGGGCCGGACGTTGGACGACAGCTTCATCATCCTGGACGAGGCCCAGAATACCTCCCGGGAGCAGATGAAGATGTTTCTGACCAGAATGGGCTTTGGCAGCAAGATCGTCATCACCGGCGACGTGACCCAGATCGACCTGCCCACCGAGAAGGTAAGCGGCCTCAAGGAGGCCATGCGGGTATTGAAGGGTGTGGAGGACATCGCCATCTGCACCCTCACCGGCTCCGACGTGGTCCGCCATGTCATCGTCCAGCGCATCATCAAGGCATATGAGCAGGATGAGCAGAAGCGGGCCAGGAAGGGGTGAGCCTTCCGGAGAGAAAACCTTTGCGGCTGCAAAGGTATGATTACAGTGGGGCGGGGTACTATTTTGTGACGGTATGTGTGCAGAATAAGAGAAACCTGCTCCGTAGGGGCACACATTGTGCGCCCGGACCTGGATTTCCCTCTCTGTCTGAAATGGGGGAAACGGTGGAGCAAACCGTTTTGGAAATACCATCCCATTATCCCAACGTAAAGGTGGATAAA
>CANOHR010000023.1 GCA_947565875.1 uncultured Pseudoflavonifractor sp. | reverse complement strand
GCTGGTCTTGCAGGCGGACTGGCAAGAGGTCTGGCACTCGCCGCAGCCGCCGGTCCTGGCGCTGTCGCAGAGGTTCCGGGTCTCCAGAGTCTTTACATGCTTCATGGGGCTTCCCCCTCCTTGTGGTGAAAAATTAACTGTAATATATCACATATCCATGTTTTTGTCAACCGCGGCCAAAGCCCTGCAGCACGCTCTCCACCGACTCCGTCCCGGCACACAGCATGGTCACCAAAAGGGCCTGCTGGCAGCCCTTGAAGGCCCCCTCCTCCCGGAACCGTTCCTGAAGGGAATGGATATAGGGATCGTAGTCCCCCTCCCCCAGACACACGGCGGGTAATCCGGCGGCAATGGCCCGGCTGCAGTTGGTGCAGCCCTCCTCGGGAAGCCTGGGTTCGGCGCAGCCCAGGAATTGGGACGCCGCCACGGCGGCCTGGACGATGGGGGCGTCCTTCTCCTGCCGTCCGGCGGGGATATCACAGAGGTATTTGCACTCCCATGTGATAGCATCCTTCCCCCAGAACTCAGTCTCCTCCCGACAGGCCGCCTCCACCGCGTCAAAGATCTGTCCCCGCAGTTTCTCCAGTTCCTGGGGAGAGTTGGAACGGAAGTTCACCACGATCTTCGCCTCGTCGGGAATGGCATGGACGGCGGACATGTTCCCCGCGTGCAGGTTGGTAACGGCATAGGTGGTCCTGGGATACTCCGGCACCCGGATCCCGGCGATCTTGGCCGCACAGCGGCAGGCGGCATGGATGGGATTGGCTACCTCTCCGAAGGCCAGATAAGCGTGGCCCCCCTTGCCCCGGAAGGTGATCTCGGCGGTCTGGATACCGGTAGCCAGATAGATAGCTCCCATGTGCCCTGAGCCATCAATGGAGACGCTGGCCTGAAGCTCGGAATGATGGTTTACATAATATTCCATCCCCCGCATGCCCCCCATCCCCTCCTCCTGGACGGTGCCCACAAAGTGGATATCCCCTTTTGTTTGGAGCCCCGCAGCGTTCATAGCCCGAAGGACAGACAGAACGGTAACGCAGCCTCTGGTATCATCCACGATGCCGGGACCGTAGATCCAGCCTCCCTCCCGCTTCTGCTTCAGATCGGTATCCAGGGGAAAGACCGTGTCCATGTGGGCCTCCAGAAGAACGGTCCTGCCTCCCCCCGTCCCCCGGCGCAAGCCCCAGCAGTTGCCGTATTCGTCGATCCCGCACTCCTCCAGGCCCTCGGAGCGCAGCAATTCCAGAAGCCGCTTCGCCTTCTTCTCCTCGTGGTAAGTGGGCGCGGGGATGGCGGAGAGTTCCATCTGCCTTTGGATGATCTCTTCCTGATCCGTCTCCATAAAGGAGAGGGCCTTTTGGACCTGGGGGGCGGACACAAGGGCGTCCAGCGCCGCCTGGATCTGACCGGAAACCGGGTAAGCCATATCATATGCCTCCTATGGGGTGTTTGGTCCTTTCATTATAGCGGCTCCGGCCCCCTTTTTCAACGCTTTGACGGAATTTCTCTCCCACAGGAAATTCCCTTTGGGCGGATTGACAATGATGGGGAAAACTGTTATAATTTTGGTGCTTCAAAAGCGTTTCATATCCCTTTCCCTTTGCTTGACCGGCAAAGGGATAGAATAGGACAAGGCTATGTGTGTTGATTGGAAGACCGGCGGCCTTCCGGGAACGGAGCGTTATATCCTGGGGATCGGCGCCGCCAATATTGACATGATGGGCCGCAGCGCCCTTCCCCTGGTCATGGAGGATTCCAACCCTGGGACCATCGGCACCAGTGTAGGAGGCGTGACCCACAACGTCTGCGCCAATGCCGCCCGGCTGGGGCTGAAGGTCAAGCTTATCACCGCCCTGGGCAGCGATCTCCACGCCGGGGAGATCCGGCGGGATTGTCTGGAAATGGGGATCGATCCCTCCCACTCTATGGTAGTCCCCGGCCACGGCTCCTCTGTCTATCTTTCCCTCCACAATGACATGGGGGAGATGGCCCTGGCGGTATCCGACATGCGGGTATTGCAGCACCTGACGGTGGACTTTCTGGAGGAAAAACGGTCGGTCCTTCAGGGAGCGGGAGCCATCATGATGGATTCGGGACTTCCCGAATCCATCCTCACTTATGTCACAAAAACCTATGGCGAGCGGATCCCTGTTTTTGTCGATCCGGTAAGTTGTACATACGCCCGGAAGCTGTCCGGGGACCTTACAGGCTATCATACCATCAAGCCCAACCGCTTTGAGTTGGAGGAACTCAGCGGCATGAGCCTTTCCGCCGGTCTGGAAACCGCCTGCGGCGCCCTTTTGGAACGGGGTGTGGCGAGGGCGGTGGTGAGCTTGGGCCGGGAGGGCTGCTTCTCTCTGGACCGAAGCGGCGCCGCCGTCCGGGTCCGGGGGGAACCCCTGGACTCCATCGCCAATGCCACCGGAGCGGGAGACGCTTTTATGGGAGGGCTCCTCTATGCCCTGGTCCATGACCTTGACCCGGAGGAGACTCTGCTTTTTGCCTCCGGGGTAGCCCGGCTGGCCCTTCAGCATCCTCATACCATCAACCCCAATGTCAGCGCTCAGGCCGCCTGGGACGAGGCCGAAAAAGGCCGCCTGCGGGCAGAACGCGTCTATGTGAGCATATAAAAGGAGAAGGCTATGGGAGTGGACTGCGTTGCCGCCATCAACGGAAAAACGCCTTTTGACCTGGTGATTGAGCATGTCAGGATCGTCAATGTGTTTACCGAGCAGATCCTGGAGGGCTCTGTGGCCCTCTGCGGCGACACCATCGCCTACGCGGGGAAGATGGATTTTCCCTACACCGCCCGCAAGGTCATCGACGGTCGGGGCCGCTATGCCGTCCCCGGCCTCATCGACGCCCACATGCACTTTGAAAGCAGCATGATGGCCCCCGCCCACTTTATCGAGACCATCCTTTCCTTCGGTACCACCACCGTGGCCGCCGACCCCCACGAGATCGGCAACGTCTTTGGCCTGGAGGGGATCCGGGCCCTCACCGAGGCCGCTTTGGGCACTCCCCTCCATGTGCTGATGATGGCTCCCTCCACCATCCCCTCCGCCCCTGGGCTGGAGCGCTCCGGCTTCTCCATGGAGGCGGAGCAGATGGCCGAAGCCCTGGACATCCCCGGGGTCAAGGGCCTGGGGGAGGTCATGGACTTCAACGGCGTGGCCGACGGGGATGAACGGCTCCTGGCGGTGGTGGAGACCGCCCGAAAAAAGGGCGTTATCATGGACTGCCACGTTCCCGCCCTTACGGGACGGCGGCTTCAGGCCTTCCGGTCCACCGGATTGGACGGTGACCACACCGATATGTCCCTGCCCCGGCTGAAGGAAAAGCTGGCGGCGGGTTTTTCCGTCCAGGTCCAGCGCAGCTTTTTCTCCGCCGAGACCATGGAATATCTCAACCGCTTCCCCCTCCAGGACCGGATCATGCTCATTACCGACGATGTGCCCTTTATCAGCCTGGTGAAGGAAGGGCATTTGAACGCCAATCTCCGCCGGGCCGTCGCCCTGGGCTTGGACCCCGTCCGAGCGGTACGCTTCGCCACCATCAACGCCGCCTCCCGGCTCCGCCTCTACGACCGTGGGGCCGTTTCCCCCGGCTACAAGGCCGATATCCTGCTGATGGAGGACCTGGAGCAATTTGTTCCCAGCCTGGTCCTCTCCGACGGACAGGTGGTGGCCGAGGATGGGACATGCCTTGTCCGCGTTCCTCCCAAGCCCTTTCCGGAGGCTTTTTACCATTCCGTCCATGTCCTTCCCCTGGAACCGGCGGACTTTTCCCTTCCCAAAACGGAGGGCACGAGGGCCCTTTGCAATGTACTGGGAGGCGATTCCAAAGTTACCCGCACCACTAAGACCCAGGAGTGGCTCCCCATCCGGGACGGACGGCCGGATCCCGCAGGCCTTATCAAGCTGGCCGTCATCTACCGCCACGGCTACGGAGCGGACAAGGCCCCCGGCAAGGAGGTCTCTCCGGCCCTCCTCAGCGGCTTTCCCCATTTCCGGGGAGCGTTGGCTACCACCTACGCCCACGACAGTCACAATCTGATGGTCTTCGGGCAAAATGACGCCGACATGGCCCTGGCCGCCAACCGGCTCATTGAGATGGGCGGCGGACTGTGCGCCGTCCTGGAGGGCAAAGTGTTGAGCGAAGTCTCCCTTCCGGTGGCCGGGCTTCTTACGGAGGAGCCTGTAGACGTTCTCACCCAGAGCTTTGAAGACTTCTTCCAGGCGGTGAAGACCCTTCGCCTGGAGCATGAAAACCCCATGATGTTCCTCACCCTCATGTCCCTGGCCGTATCGCCCGAGATCAAGTGTACCGACTTGGGACTGGTGGACGTGCTGGAGAAAAAGTTTATCCCCCTGATCGTCAGCACCGAGTGATCTTCCCACGTTTTGAAAGGAGACACGATCCACATGAACAAGTATCTTGCCCTTTCCCCTGAGATCCAGGCCGCTCTTGATAAAGGCCTTCCCGTAGTCGCTCTGGAGTCCACCATCCTCTCCCACGGCATGCCCTACCCGGAGAACGTGGAGTTTTCCCATAAGGTGGAGGAGGTCATCCGGGCCGAGGGGGCCATCCCCGCCACCACCGCCATCATCGGCGGCAAGCTGAAGGTAGGCCTCACTCCAGAGGAGCTGGAGATCATGTGCAAAGCCGACGGAGTGGGCAAGGTAAGCCGCCGGGACGTGGCGGTCTATCTGGCCACCGGCAAGACGGGAGCCACCACCGTAGCCACCACCATGATGCTTGCTGAAATGGCGGGCATCCGTGTCTTCGCCACCGGCGGCATCGGCGGCGTTCACCGGGGCGCCGAAGTCACCATGGACGTCTCCGCCGACCTTCAGGAACTCAGCAACACCGCCGTAGCGGTGGTCTGCGCCGGAGCCAAGTCCCTCCTGGATATCCCCAAGACCCTGGAATATCTGGAGACCCAGGGCGTCCCTGTACTGGGGCTCGGCACCGAGGACTTTCCCGCTTTCTACTGCCGCAAGAGCGGGTGCAAGGTAGACTGCAAGGTGGATTCTCCCAAGGAGGCCGCCGCCATCCTCAAGACCAAGTGGGACCTGGGCCTCAAGGGCGGCGTAGTCATCGGCAATCCCATCCCCGTCGAGTACGAACTGGACTATGACGATATGGAAAAGGTCATTCAGAAGGCGCTGGAGTCCGCCAAGAAGGACAATATCCACGGCAAGGACACCACCCCCTATCTCCTCAGCCACATCAAGGACTACACCAAGGGGGTCTCCTTTGCCTCCAATTTGCAGCTTGCCTACAATAACGCCAAAGTGGCCGCTCAGATCGCCATCGAATATACCAAGCTTTAAGAGAAGGGAGAGGAACTATGGGTGAAGATCCTCAACATTGGCTCTCTTAACATCGATAAGGTCTACGCCGTAGACCACTTTGTCCGTGCCGGAGAGACCCTTACCGCCGGACATATGGACACCTTTCCCGGAGGCAAGGGACTCAACCAGTCCATCGCCCTGGCACGGGCGGGCGCGGAGGTCTGGGCCGCCGGGGCCATCGGGCGGGACGGACAGTTCCTTTCGGAACTTCTTTCCCAAAGCGGCGCCCATACGGAGCTTTTGGAGACCCTTTCCGATACGGATACAGGCCATGCCATCATCCAACTTGTTCCCCAGGGGCAGAACTGTATCATCATCTCCGGCGGCGCCAACCGGGCTTTGACGCAGGCTTACGTTGACCGGGCCCTGGAGGGGTTCGGAGCGGGAGACCTGCTTCTGGTCCAGAACGAGACCAACCTTGTTCCCTATGCCATGAAAAAGGCGAAGGAGCGGGGCTTGAAGATCGTGCTGAATCCCTCCCCCATCGATGAAGCTCTTTTCTCCTACCCTCTGGAGCTGGTGGACTACTTCATTCTCAACGAGATCGAGGGGCAGGCCGTCGCCGGGATCTCCGCTCAGGACCCGGACCAGGTGATGGACGCTCTTCTCCAAAAGTTCCCCCAAGCCGCCGTAGTTCTTACTCTGGGCGGCGACGGGGTCCGGTACGGAAAGGGAGCGGAACGTTTTTCCCATGGGGTCTTCCCGGTCAGTGTGGTGGACACCACCGCGGCGGGGGACACCTTCTGCGGTTACTTCCTGGCCTGCCTTGCCAGGGCCATGGAGCCTCAGACGGCCCTCTGTACCGCCAGCATGGCCAGCGCCCTTGCCATCGGCGTGAAGGGCGCCGCCGTTTCCATCCCCACCTGGGCCCAGGTCCAGGCGTTTGGAGAGACCCATTGACCCTGTAAAACTTACCTATGTTGAAAGGAGCAATTATCATGGCTCACGCTAAACTCACCGCTCCCACCCCCCACATCGCCGCCAAGGTCGGCGAGATCGCCGAGACCATCCTGCTCCCCGGCGATCCCCTCCGGGCCCAGTTTATCGCGGAAAATTATCTGGAAAACGTCAAGCAGTTCAACGCCACCCGGAATATGTTCGGCTATACCGGCACCTACAAGGGAAAGCCCGTCTCCGTCATGGGTACCGGCATGGGCTGCCCCTCCATGGGCATATACAGCTATGAGTTGATCCACATTTACGGCTGTAAAAACCTGATCCGTATCGGCACAGCCGGAACTCTTCAGCCCTATGTCCATGTGAAGGAAATGGTCTTTGGACAGGGGGCCTGCACCACCGGAAATTATGTAAACCTCCAGGGCCTTCCCGGCACCTTTGCCCCCATTTGCAGCTTTGCACTGCTGGAAAAGGCGGTTGCCGCCGCCAAGGAACTTGGATTTAAATACCACGTGGGCAACATCCTCTCCTCCGACGTTTTCTATGGGGTGGACCTCCCTCACGGCAAGACCTGGCCCGAGATGGGAGTTTTGGCCGTGGAGATGGAGTCCGCCGCCCTCTATACCAACGCCGCGGCGGCGGGGGTCAACGCCCTGTGCATCCTGACCATCTCCGACGGCCCCGACGAGATCACCACCGCCGAGGAGCGGCAGACCGCCTTCACCCAGATGATGGAGGTGGCCCTGGCCCTTGCATAAGACATCAGAGAATACTTATGATGACGGGTGGAGCCTGTGTTTTTTGGATATCTTTCGCAAGGAGGATCAGCCGCCTATGGATAAGCGCCCTTTTCTGATCGACTGCGACACCGGCACCGATGACGCCATCGCCATCATGGCCGCCCTGGGCTGTCCCCAGATCCAGGTGAAGGCCGTTACCTCGGTAAACGGTAATGTGTCCGAAAACTTTACCAGTCAGAACAATCTGGACCTGATGGAGTATCTGGGCCGGACGGATATACCCGTGGCTCACGGAGCGGTACGCCCCCTTCTGAGCGGCATCGTCAACGACGAGGGTGGCTCCGGCACCCACGGGAAGACGGGCTTCGGGACCGTTTCCCTCCCCCCCGCCCGACACTCCTCCTTTGACCGCCGGGTGGCTTCCGAGTTGATCTACGACCTGGCCGTCGCATGTGAGGGGGCGCTGGAGCTTCTGGTGATCGGACCCATGACCAATATTGCCATTGCCCTGTGCAACCACCGGGATCTGGCAGGTCTTATCAAACATATCTGGTTCATGGGAGGAGCCGTACAGGGAGGCAATGTGTCCCCCACGGCGGAGTTCAACATCTGGGTGGACCCGGAGGCGGCTCACATCGTCTTTCAAAGCGGGATCCCCATGACTATGGTGGGGCTGGATGTAACGCTGAAGGCCGTCATGACCTCTCAGGACATACAGACGCTTCGGGAAGCAGGGACCAAGGCCGCCGGCCTTACCGCCGACCTTCTGGAGTTTATGCTCCGGCGCCGGAGCAAGGGGGGCGAGGACCTTGTCATGCACGACGCTCTGGCCCTCTGCGCCGCGGTCTGCCCCGAGTGCCTTACCTGCAAGGAGCTTTTTGTGGATGTGGAGTACGCCGGACGTTATACCTCGGGCCATACCTTTGCAGATTTGCGGGGCAGGACCGGAAAGCCCCCCAATATGTCCGTCGCCCTGGAGGTGGACTCCTCCCTGTTCCGTCAATGGCTGGTAGAGGCCATACGGGCCGTCCCCGACAAATGACCGGACGTCTTTCGGTCCGGGACAGGGGTCTATACGGCAGCATTTTCACCCTGGCCTTTCCCATCATCCTTCAGCAGCTTCTTCGCCTCAGTGTGGATACGGTCAACAGTATCCTGCTGGGCAGCATCGACCAGCTTCAGATGACCGCCGTTACCCAGGCCGATCAGGTCTTCTTCATTTACTACACCGTCTGCAACGGCTTTGCCGTGGGCTGCTGCGTCCTCATCGCCCAATATTGGGGCCGGCGGGACCTGGAGGCCATCCGCACCATCCTGTCCTCCGCTCTCCGGGCTATCTGTCTGTTTGGATTGGTCTTTACCGCGCTGGTCATGGCCGCCCCCCAGGCAGTCATGCGGATCTACCTGAAGGATCCTGAGGTCCTGGCTCTCAGCGCCTCCTACCTTCGGAAGGTGGCGGTGATGTACCTGCCCTGCGCCCTCAGCGTTATGATCTTTGCCGCTTGCCGGGGGGTAGAAAAGGTTCGGATCGTTCTTGCGGCCAATTTCGTTTCCTATTCCGTCAACATCGGTTTGGATTATTGTCTGCTCTATGGCCGTTTTGGTTTCCCCCGGCTGGGAGTTACCGGGATCGCCGTGGGTACCGTCACCGCCAGATTTCTGGAGCTTCTCATCTGCGGATGCTACCTTTTTAAGCTGGAAAAGCGGATCAACTTTCGTTTTTCCGACCTGAAACGGCAGGATAAGGCTCTGCGCCGGGATCTTTTCCGGGTAAGCGCCCCCATCGTGGCCCACGAGATGATCTGGTCCCTGGGCACCAGCACCGGCAGCATGATAACCGGACAGCTTGGTACCTCCGTGGTAGCGGGCTACAATGTATCCATGGTCCTCTATAACCTCTGTGCCAGCGTGGGAAACGGTTATCTCAACGCCTGCAACGTAATGATCAGCAAGACCATCGGCATGGGCCGGCTGGAGGACGTCAAGCAGCGGGCCAAACGTATGCTTTGGCTGGGCGCCGCCATTGGCGTAGGGCTTGGCTTCCTCACCCTTCTGGTTCGGACCCCGTTCCTTTCCCTTTACAAGCTGGAGCCTGAGGCGGTACTCTACGCCCGACAGTTCCTGTTGGTCATCGCCCTCATTTGGCCCTTCTCCCTGCTGGAAATGACCGGGATGATCGGTATTCTCCGGGCGGGCGGGGACGGCAAGACAGGCTTCTATTCCGATATCGTCATCATGTGGATGCTCTGTATCCCCCTGGCCTCCGCCGCCGCCTTCCTGTGGGAGCTTCCCCCGGTGATCGTGGTAGCGATCCTCAAAGCCATCATCGCTCTGGAGGCCGTCGTGGGCATCCTTCGGGTCCTGTCCATGAGATGGATCCGGGATCTGACAAGACACTGAGCGACGGCAAGGTCGGCCCGCCGGATCGTTGGGCCCCACATACTTCCCCCACAGCGGGGGATCCCGATTTGGGAACTTCCTTTTCTCTTCAGAGGAAAGTTTGTTCAAAATAACAAAAGGAGTGGAAAAAAGAAATGAACAAGAAATGGACCAGTATCCTGCTCGCCTCCACCATGATCCTGTCTCTGGCCGCCTGCGGCGGGGACAAGAAGACCGAGGAAAGCAAAGCCCCCACCGCTGAGAGCAATGCTCCCACCGTCGAGAGCCAGGCTCCCGTGGAGCCCGCCGGCAAGGGTAAGATCGCCTACATCGTGGGCAACCTGGGCGACAAGTCCTTCAACGACTCCGGTGAGCGGGGCATGGAGACCCTGCGCTCTGAGGGCTGGGAAGTGAAGACCATCGAGACCGGCGACTCCTCCAACGCCGACAAGTACGACGACTTTATCCGGGACGCTCTGGAGCAGGGCTATGAGTACCTGGTGGCCTCCTCCACCTACACCGGCAACTTCCTGGCCATTGCCCCCGAGTATCCCGACGCCAAGTTCCTGGTGTTCGACGATTCTCCCGACCTGACCGGCCATGACAACGTCTCCTACATCTCCTATGCCCAAAACGAGGGCTCTTACCTTGTGGGCATGATGGCCGCCGGTATGTCCCAGACTGGCACCGTGGCCGTCAACGTGGGCATGGAGAACCCCGTCATCAATGACTTCGTCACCGGCTTCATTGAAGGCGTCAAGGCCAAGGATCCCGACTGCAAGGTGGTCACCGCCGCCTGCAACTCCTGGAGCGATCCCGTGGTCATGAAGAACCTGTGCCTGGACCAGCAGCGCAACAACAACGCCGACGTCTTCTATCAGGTGGCCGGCGGCTCCGGCGACGGCCTGTTTGAGGCCGCCATGGAGACCGGCACCTGGGCCATCGGCGTGGACTCCGACCAGTATCAGACCTACAAGGACAGCGCCAACCCCGAAAAGGCCGACGTGATCCTCACCTCCATGCTGAAGGAAGTGGGCAACTCCTTCATCGCCTTCTTCCATCAGGTAGAGGCCGGCGAGGCCGTCTGGGGCCAGGGCGTGACCCTGGGTCTGGCCGACAACGCCGTGGGCTATGTGGACAACGACTTCTTCAAGGCCAACGTTCCCGAGGATCTGCAGGCCGAGATGGCCGGCGTGGCCGACAAGGTCAAGAGCGGCGAGTTGAAGATCAAGAGCTACTTCGACTTTGCCTCTGAGGCCGAGTACATGGACTACGTCAACGCTGCGAAGTAAGAAAAGCCCCACCTATACCCCGGCATCTGAACAAGACGGAGAGGGGCCGGCAACGTTCGCCGCTGCCGGCCCTTTCCGATATAGAGGGAGGTAACCTCATGGCGGATGAAGTGCTGCGAATGCAGAACATTACAAAGATCTATTCCAACGGCTTTATCGCCAACCGGGACGTGAATCTGGTGGTTCAGAGAAACGAGATCCACGGCCTTGTGGGTGAAAACGGAGCCGGAAAAACCACCCTGATGAAAATGCTCTTTGGCATGGAGGTCCCCAACGAAGGCAAGATCTTCATCGACGGAAAGGAAGAAAAGATCGCCAGCCCCCTGAGATCGGAAGAGCACACGTCTGAACTCCAGTCACATCACGATCTCGTA
>CANOHR010000022.1 GCA_947565875.1 uncultured Pseudoflavonifractor sp. | reverse complement strand
CGCATGGAAAAGGTGGCGTCCTTGTTCTCATCCCACCGCCGGGTCTCCTGGATAACGCGCTTACCTTCCTCCATGAGTTCGATTTGCCGCCGGGCTTCATAGGCGATGGCCCTGGCAATGGCTTTAAAGGAACTGAGGTTTTTCATCTCGGTCCGGGTGCCCAGTTCCGTAGAGCCTGCTCTCCGGACGGAGAGGTTTACGTCGCACCGGAGGGAGCCCTCCTGCATCTTGCAGTCGGAGACCCCCAGGTACTGAAGGGTGGACTTCAGCTTTTCCAGGTAGGCGATGACCTCCTCGGCGGTGTGGAAATCAGGCTCGGTGACGATCTCGATGAGGGGGACTCCACAGCGGTTGTAGTCGCACCGGGTCTCATCCAGCCAGGGATCGTGGACCAGCTTGCCCGCATCCTCCTCCATGTGAAGCTCATGGATCCGGATGACCTTCTCCACCCCTGACTCCAGGCGGAGGGGCACTTTGCCGTTGCGGACGATGGGAAGGTAAAGCTGGCTGATCTGATAGGCCTTGGGAAGGTCGGGGTAGAAGTAGTTCTTCCGGTCAAACTTACAGTGCCGGGTGATCTCTCCGTTCAGGGCAAGCCCCGCCTTCACGGCAAATTCCAGCACCTTCCTGTTGAGAACGGGCAGGGTCCCCGGCATTCCGGTGCATACCGGGCAGCAGTGGGTGTTGGGAGCCCCACCGAACTCGGTGGTACAGGAGCAGAAGATCTTGGTCTTGGTACATAACTCCACATGGGTCTCCAGTCCGATCACAGTCTCCCAGGTCATACCCGCTCACCTCCCCGGTTTTCTTGTAGGGGCGCACATTGTGCGCCCGGACGCTTTCTGTGATACTCCGTCTCCAGCTGAAAAGCATGGGCGGCATTGAGGATGATCCTATCCCCCAAAGCGGGGCCGATAAGCTGGGCCCCGATGGGAAGGCCCTGGGAGTCAAAGCCGCAGGGAAGGGAGATCCCCGGCAGCCCCGCCAGGTTAACGGGTACGGTGTAGATATCGGAAAGGTACATGTTCAGGGGATCGGAAAGACTTTCTCCCAGCTTAGGCGCGGTGGTGGGGGCGGTGGGAGTCAGCAGAAGGTCATACCTCTGAAAGGCCTCGTCATAGGCCCTCTTGATGACCGCCTTCACTTGCAGGGCTTTTTTATAGTAAGCGTCATAATAGCCGGTGGACAGCACGAAGGTCCCCAGCAAGATCCGGCGCTTGACCTCGCCGCCAAAGCCCTCCGTTCGGGTCCGGGCGTAGAGGTCGGTAAGATCCTCATACTCCGGGGCACGCCGGCCGTACTTTACCCCGTCAAACCGGGACAGGTTGGAGGAGGCCTCGGCGCAGGCGATGATATAGTAGGTGGGCACCACATATTCCATAACGGGCAGGGAGAACTCCTCCACCAGGGCCCCCCGGCTCTTCAGAACGTCGGCCACGGCCAGCACGGCCTTTTTTACCTCACCGTCCAGCCCCTCCCCAAAGCAGTCGGCGGGGATACCGATCCGCAGGCCCCGTACATCCCCGGTAAGGGAGGAGAGAAGTCCGCCATAGCTGCCTCCCAGGCTGGTCCCATCCCTGGGATCCCGGCCCTGGATGATATCCAGCACGGCGGCGCAGTCGGCGGCAGACCGGGCGATGGGGCCTATTTGATCCAGGGAGGAGGCGTAGGCGATGAGCCCGTAGCGGCTTACCGTACCATAGGTGGGCTTCATGCCCGTCACGCCGCAGTAGGCGGCGGGCTGCCGGATGGACCCACCGGTATCGCTTCCAATGGCGTACCAGACCTCCCCGGCGGCTACCGCGGCGGCAGCCCCTCCTGAGGAGCCGCCCGGGACCCGGCTCAGGTCCCAGGGGTTCCGGGTGGGACCGTAGAAGGAACTCTCAGAGGTAGAGCCCATGGCGAACTCATCCATGTTCAGCTTGCCCATGGACACCCCTCCGGTCTGGGAGAGTTTTTCCGCGATGGTTGCGTCATAGGGGGGGACAAAATCCCCCAGGATCCGGGAGGCACAGGAGGTCTTGACCCCCTTGGTGCAGATGTTGTCCTTCAGAGCCATGGGGACCCCAGCCAAAGGACTGTCCCCCCAGGGGGCGGGAGAGGGTTCCAACCTGGTGATAAAGGCGTTGTTTTCCTCCTGGCAGGCGGAGATCCGCGCCTGGGCGGCGGCGATGGCGTCAGCGGGGGAGACCTCC
Source organism: uncultured Pseudoflavonifractor sp. (assembly GCA_947565875.1). Lineage (GTDB taxonomy): Bacteria > Bacillota > Clostridia > Oscillospirales > Oscillospiraceae > Vermiculatibacterium. Next base: position 9,055 of record CANOHR010000022.1, on the reverse strand, counting down.
CCCTTTTTCAAGGCTTCCCCCAACTCCAAGGCGGTAAGCCGTGTCAATTCCATATCCATCACTCCACCGCCTTCGGTACGAGAAAGGCCTCTTCATCCCCGCCGGGGGCATTCTTCAGCAGTTCCTCCCTGGGGAAGGAGGGCTCCACCACGTCCTCCCGCAGGACGTTCTTCACCGGGAACACATGGCTCAAAGGCTCAATGCCGTCGGTGTCCAAAGCGTTCAGCACTTCCATATAGGAGACGATCTTCTCCAGTTCAGCGCTCATGTGCGCTCGCTCCTCCGGTTCCGGCTTCAGCCGGGACAAAAGGGCGACGTGATCCACCATCTCTTCCGTAATTTTCATAGGATGACCTCCCATTGACGTTTTGTAGGGCAGGGGCTTGCCCCGCTAAAAGCGTGTTACCCTGTGGGACGGCGGGGGCGAGCCCCCACCCTGCTGCGAGCGGCGTATCACCCCCGTGGGGCGCGGCTTCCCAGACACGTCGCATGAAGGGGGCTTATTTACGGCTCCAGCCGGCTCAGATCCCTGGGGAACAGGCAGGCGTGGCGTACGTTCTCCAGACCGCACAGCCGGGCGGTAAGCCGTTCCAGCCCCACCCCCAGCCCGCCGTGGGGGGGCATGCCCGCCTTGTGGATCATCAGATAGCTTTCAAACTCCTCCGGGTGCATTCCCCGCCGGAGCATTTTATCCACCTGGGCCTGATACTCATGGACCCGCTGTCCTCCGGTAGTCACCTCCATGCCCCGGAAAAGAAGGTCGAAGGAAAGGGTAAACCTGGGATCGGCGGGATCGTCCATGGCATAGAAAGGCCGCTTTTTGGAGGGATAGTGGGTGACGAACACAAAATCGCTGCCCAGCTCCTCCAGGACGTACCGGCCGATGTTCAGTTCCTCCTCCGGCTCCAGATCGTAAGGATCCCGGATGGGGCGGCCGTACTTCTCGGCGGCCAGCCGCTTGGCCTCGTCAAACCGGAGGCAGGGAACGCTCTTCACGTCGGGAAGCTGGATCCCCAGGGCCTCGACATCTCCGGCATACTCCTCCCGGAGCAGTTCCATGGCCCGCTGAAGAAAGAGAGTCTCCACCTCCATGAGGTCCTCGAAGGAGCGGATAAAGCCCATCTCCAGGTCCATAGAGGTATACTCGTTCAGGTGCCGGGGGGTGGAGTGCTTCTCCGCCCGGAATACGGGGGCGATCTCAAAGACCCGCTCATAGGCCCCCACCATCATCTGCTTATAGAACTGGGGGGACTGGGCCAGAAAGGCCTTTCGGCCAAAGTAGTCCAGCCGGAAGATGTTGGAGCCCCCCTCCGCCCCGGCGTGGACGATCTTGGGGGTGTGGACCTCGGTAAAGTCCAGAGAGTGGAGGATCTCCCGGAAGGCCCGGCATAGCCCCTCCTGGATCCGAAAGACGGACCGCTCCCGCGCCGAGCGCAGTACCACAGGACGGAGGGAGAGTTCCGTGTCCAGGTTCAGGTCCAGCCGCTTTTTGGAGATGGGGACGGGAAGGGGAGCGGCGGGCCGGGAGAGGATTTCCAGCGTTTGGGCGGTCAGTTCCACTCCGCCAGGGGCCCGTGGCTCGGAGCGGGGAAGTCCGGTGACGCGAACGGCGCACTCCTCACTGACCCCCTGAAGATCCATCTCCGGCCCCAGCACACACTGGAGGACACCTTTGGGCCCCCGGAGGAGCAGGAAGGTGATGCCCCCCATGTCGTGAAGGGCGTGGACCATGCCCTGTACTGTTACGGTCCGGTCCGCGTACCGCCCCTGAAGGACGTCGGTCAATTTTGCCGCCTGGGCGCGGCAGGCGCCTGTCATGGCTTTCATAAAATATCACACCTTTTTGGGCCCACCGTCTTTGCCGGGCCCAACGAATGGCGTCCGGGACGAAATACAAAAAGCCCCAGGACTGCTTGTAACAGTCCTGGGGCGAACATTCCGCGGTACCACCCAGACTTGCCGCCTCCTCCTTGAGACGGCCACTCGCTTCCCGTAACGTGGGAGGACGTGAGGCCCTACCCGCCCTTCGGCGCTCAGACCCCAGGCTCAGGAGCGTTGCGCGTCCTCTCTTTGCCGTGGCGGGCTCTCAGCCGGTGACCCGCGTTTTCTGTCGGCACGCCCGAGGGGCGGTCTCCTTCATTGCCTTTGTTGAGGGAATTATACTCCCGTTCTTTTCAAAATGCAAGAGGAAAATTTCCGCCTTTGCATTTTACGCCGGGTATGGTACAATAAAAAATAAGACAAAAATGGGGAGGAAACAGTATGGATCAGTGGGAAGCCTTAAAGGAGGAATGCCTGGCCTGCCGCCGCTGCGCCCTGGCGGATACCCGCCATAACGTGGTCTTTGGCGAGGGGGTCCAGACCGCCGAGGTCATGTGCATCGGAGAAGGCCCAGGCGAGAACGAGGATCTGACGGGCCGCCCCTTTGTGGGCCGGGGGGGTAAGCTGCTGGACGATATGCTGGAGATCATTGATCTCAGCCGGGAGAAGAATATCTTTATCGGCAATATGGTCAAGTGCCGTCCCCCTCAGAACCGGGATCCCCTGAATATCGAGCAGGAGGCCTGCGCGGAGTGGCTGGAGCGGCAGATCGCCCTCATAAAGCCCAAGATCATCATCTGCCTGGGAAGGATCGCCGCCATGAAGTTTATCAAGGAGGACTTCAAGATCACCCGGGAGCATGGACAGTGGTTCGAAAAGGATGGGATCCTCCGCATTGCCCTCTTTCACCCGGCAGCCCTCCTCCGGGACCCCCGCCGCCGCCCGGAGACCTTCGAGGACCTGAAGACCATCCAGGCCAAGATCAAAGAGGTGTGCGAGCATACCTATTGACCCAGCCCCGAGGCGTCGCTGAGCCCCTGGCCCAGCCGCAGGCCCAGAAGGAAGGCGTGGATGGCCCAGTATTCCCGAACTGTTTTGTAGTCGGGAAGATAGTCGGATTCCAGGCTGCCAGTCAGGCTGGCGGCAGTGAAGGCGACAGGGGAGCCTTTTAATTGGGCGTCCAGCTGGGGCAGGATGTAGTTTTTGTAGAACCAGTGCATAAATGTCTCCATACCATCCCTTACGCTCATAAAGCTGGCCGACTATTTCGGCGTTACCACCGATTACCTTTTGGGCCGCAGCGACCGGCACTGAAATTTTCCGTTGCCAATCCCCCGGGAAGATATTATACTATATCCATCGTATATCATGCCGACTCACGCGAACATCCGTAGGGCGGGGGCTTGCCCCCGCCGCCTGGTTTGGGATCACGTTTTGACGGGGGAAAGCCCCCGCCCTGCGACATTGGTTCTACGCTGATATTGCACCCGTAGGGGAGGGGCTTGCCCCTCCCGCAGCGTGGTATTTTGATATACCCATTATCGAAAGGATGGAGGAAATACGCCATGAAAAACAACGCTAAGCTCTTACAGCTTCTGGAAAGCGACTGCACCCTGACCCACGACCAGCTTGCCGCCATGACGGGCCTTTCCGCCCAGGAGGTAAAGGCGGAGGTGAAACGCCTGGAGGAGGAGCGGCTGATCCTGGGCTACCGGGCCGTGGTGGACTGGGACCGCACCGAGCGGGAGGCGGTCACCGCCCTTATCGAGGTGAAGGTGACTCCCCAGCGGGGGGAGGGCTTTGACCGGGTGGCCGAGCGGATCTACCAGTATGACGAGGTGGAGAGCGTCTACCTCATGTCGGGCGCCTTCGACCTCACCGTTATCATCTCGGGCCGGTCCCTGAAGGAGGTAGCCCACTTCGTGGGGGAGAAGCTGGCCACCATCGAGGACGTAACGGGCACCGCCACCCACTTTATCCTCCACAAGTACAAGGAAAATCACCTGATCTTCGAAAAGCGGGAAGAGCAGCAGGAAAGGTTTGTGTTTGAATAATGATGGATTACGATAAGATCCTCTGCGGCAGGATCAAGGAGGTCCAGCCCTCCGGTATCCGCAAATACTTTGACCTTCTTCAGGGCATGGAAGGGGGCATCTCCCTGGGCATCGGGGAGCCCGACTTCGTCACCCCCTGGCATATCCGGGACGCAGGCATCTACTCCCTGGAGAAGGGCTTCACCAAATATAGCCCCAACGCGGGCCTTACCGACCTGAGGCAGTCTATCTCCCGGTACATGAAGCGCCGCTTTGACCTGGAATATGCCGGGATGGGCCAGGTCCTGGTCACCGTAGGGGGAAGCGAGGGCCTGGACCTTGCCTTCCGATGCCTTCTGGAGCCGGGGGACGAGGTCATTATCCCCACCCCCTCCTTTGTGTGCTACGGCCCCCTGGTGTCCATGCTCCACGGTCGGCCTGTGCTGGTGGAGACCAAGGCGGAGAATGAATTCCGCCTGACGGTGGAGGAGTTGAAGGCCGCCATTACTCCCAGGACGAGGGCGGTGGTGCTGCCCTTCCCCAACAATCCCACCGGCGGCATTATGGGCATGGAGGATCTGGAGGCGTTGGCCGATGTGCTTCGGGGCACCGATATCATGGTGATCTCCGATGAGATCTACGCCGAACTTACCTACGGTCAGCACCATGTGTCCATGGCCAATATCCCGGACATGTACGAGCGGACTATCGTCATCAACGGCTTTTCCAAGGCCTACTCCATGACGGGCTGGCGGCTGGGTTTTGTGTGTGCCCCCAAGCCCCTCATCTCCGCCATGACCAAGCTCCACCAGTACGCCATCATGTGCGCCCCTACCACCAGCCAGTATGCCGCCATCGAGGCCATGGAGAAGGGGGATGGGGACATCGAGGCCATGAAGGAGGAGTACGACGGCCGCCGCCGGTTCCTGGTGGACGGCTTCCGTCGGCTGGGACTCGATTGCTTTGAGCCCAGAGGCGCTTTCTATACCTTCCCCTGTATCAAGTCCACCGGCCTTACCTCCGAGGAGTTCTGCGACCGGTTCCTGGAGGCCCAGCATGTGGCGGTCATACCCGGTACCGCCTTCGGCCCCGGCGGAGAGGGCTATGTCCGGGCCTGCTACGCCGCCTCCATGAAGGACCTGGGGGAGGCCTTAGAGCGGCTGGAGCGTTTTTTGGGACAGCTGTGATCCGACCTGGCTCCAGACCGTAGGGCGGGAGCTTGCCCCCGCCGCCGACAGATAGAATGACCGGGTGAGGGGGCGAGTCCCGCCCCACATCCGGGGTAGAAAGGAATTACGCTATGAATGTGGTATGTTTGGATATGGAGGGGGTCCTGGTCCCCGAGATCTGGATCGCCTTTGCCGAAGAAAGCGGGATCCCGGAGTTAAAGCGCACCACCCGGGACAAGCCCGATTACGACAAGCTGATGAATTGGCGTTTGGGCATTTTGAAGGAGCATGGCCTGGGGCTCCGGGAGATCCAGGCCACCATCGCCCGGATCGATCCCCTGCCGGGAGCCAAGGCATTTCTGGATGAGCTTCGGAGTCTTACCCAGGTGGTCATTCTCAGCGATACCTTTGAGCAGTTTGCCAAGCCTCTGATGGAAAAGCTGGGCTGGCCCACCATTTTCTGCAACACGTTGGAGGTGGCCCCTGGCGGGGAGATCACCGGCTTCCAAATGCGCTGTGAGAAGTCCAAGCTCACCACGGTAAAGGCCCTTCAGTCCTGCGGCTTTGACACCATCGCCGCCGGGGACAGCTACAACGATCTGGGGATGATCCAGGCGAGCAAGGCGGGCTTCCTCTTCAAAAGTACCGACCAGATCAAGGCGGACCACCCGGAGGTGCCCGCCTACGAGGAATTTGACGATTTGCTGGCCGCCATCCAAAACGTGCTGGATCAAAAAGGGGAGTGAGGGGGATGAATAAGGGTTTTGAGGGGCTTGCCTTTCGCCCTGCCGATATTTTGCTGCCCCAAAACTGTGAATACAGCAAGTGGGCGGTGGTGGCCTGCGACCAGTATACCTCTCAGCCGGAATACTGGTCCCAGGTGGAGCGGTATGTGGGCTCCGCCCCCTCCGCCCTCCGTCTCATTCTGCCCGAAAGCTGCCTGGACGGGCCCAATGTGGAGACCGACATTCTGGAGATCAACACCACCATGACCCGGTATCTCCGGGAGGAGCGGTTCAAGGAGCTTCCCAACGCCCTTGTCTATGTGGAGCGGACCCTGCGAAACGGAAAGGTCCGCCGGGGCCTGGTGGGCAAGGTGGATCTGGAATGCTATGACTACGAACCCGGCTCCGAGACCCCGGTGCGGGCCACTGAGGGTACGGTCATGAGCCGGATCCCGCCCCGGGTAGCGGTGCGGAAGAACGCTCCCATCGAGCTTCCCCATGCCATGCTTCTGTGCGACGATCCGAAGAAGACGGTTATTGAGCCTCTGGCAGACCGAAAAGATAAAATGTCCATCCTCTACGACTTTGACCTGATGGAGGATAGCGGCCATGTGGCAGGCTGGCTTTTGGATGGGGAGAGCATGGCTCAGGTGGCGGAGTCCCTCCGGGCCCTCTGCGATCCTCAGGCTTTCCGGGTCCGGTATGGTCTGGAGGAGGACGGAAAGGTATTTCAGTTTGCCGTGGGAGACGGAAACCACTCTCTCGCCACCGCCAAGGAGTGCTATGAGCGGCAAAAGCGGCTTACCCCCCGGGACAAGTGGGAAAGTCTGCCCTCCCGCTACGCTCTGTGCGAGTTGGTGGATCTTCATGACCCGGCGCTGGAGTTTGAGCCCATTCACCGGGTCCTCTTTCGTGTCAAGGGAAAAGAGCTGCTGGAGGCTCTGCTGCAATCTTTTCCTGGTGCTTATTTGGGAGAGGGGGAGGGTCATGTCCTCCGCTATATCTTCTCTGGGGGCGCGGGAGCCGTCACGGTGCCCCGAAGCGCCCAGCAGCTTCCTGTGGGGACCCTTCAGAGCTTTCTGGACGACTATATCCCCGCCTACGGCGGCAGCATAGATTACATCCACGGCGCTGATGTGGCCGCCCAGCTTGGACGGGGCGCGGGCAATATGGCTTTTCTCCTTCTGCCTATGGAGAAGGAGCAGCTTTTTCCCGCAGTCCTTCGGGACGGGACCCTGCCCAGAAAGACCTTCTCCATGGGGCAGGCCCATGATAAGCGCTTCTATCTGGAAGCGCGGAAGATCCGGTAAGGAGGAGTTATGGCGTCTATTGTAGTGGAAGCCCCCGCCAAACTGAACCTGACTCTGGATGTGCTGGGGAAGCGGGAGGATGGCTATCATGAGATGAAGATGGTAATGCAGTCGGTTTCCCTGACCGACCGCATTGCCTTGACTACCAGAGAGGGGAAAGGAATTAGACTTTCCACCAATCTGGGTTTTCTTCCTCTGGATGAACATAATCTGGCTGCCTCGGCCGCCCTGAGGCTGAAGGAGGCCACGGGGACGGACTGGGGAGAGTTGGACATCAGATTGGAAAAACGGATCCCGGTATGCGCCGGTATGGCGGGGGGGAGTTCAGATGCCGCTGCCGTTCTCCGTGGACTCAATGAATTGTGCGCTCTGGGTCTGACCCTGGAGGAACTGGCGGAGATCGGGGAGAGAGTGGGTTCCGATGTTCCATACTGTGTGTTGGGAGGGACTGCCCTGGCTCAGGGTAGGGGAGAGGTCATTACTCCGCTTCCATCCCTTCCAAAGTGCTATGTGGTGCTGGCGAAGCCGGGTTTTCCCATCTCCACCCCGGAATTGTTTGCCCAGTTGGATAACCAGCGGACTCGCCGCCGCCCGGATACCGCAGGCGTGTTGAAGGCGCTGGAGGAGAGGGATCTGGGCGGAGTGGCCCGGCGGATGTTCAATGTTTTTGAGGAGGTCCTTCCACCCCGAAAACGTTCCCAGGTGGAGGAACTGAAGGGGGAGTTCCTCCGCTGCGGCGCGCTGGGCGCCAGTATGACAGGCACTGGGCCCACTGTATTCGGCCTTTTTGAAGAGCAGAAAGGGGCCCAAGAGGCGGAAAAAGCCCTGAAGGCCCTGTGCAGGGAAGTCTTTCTGGCGGAAACGATACAGTGACCTGCCCTTTTCGGACGCCGACTTCAATACCATCGCACCGATCCTCTCTCATATAACTATAACGTAGGGACCGGCGTCCCCGCCGGTCCGGCAGCACCACCTTTCCCTATATTCCTCTTATAGGCGCAATGGTATTATGCTGGACCTTCCTATACTAAAGTAAGTACGAAAGTTTTGCCGCAACGCAAAGCGCCCGCCCCTTCAACAGGGCGGGCGCTTTTTTGGCTTTCCCCGGAACTGGCTCTGGGGGAAGGGGTGACCGGATCAGCAACCGCAGCTACAACCGCAGCCGCAGCCACAGCCGCCATCGGGGGCGGGAACGCGGTCAATGGGGAAGAACTCGTGGACGGGGAACTTCACGTGCCGGAACAGTTCGCAGGGATCCTCCTCGCAGGCGCCGCCGTCGCAGGTACACTCCTTCTCGGGCATGCAGTAGTCGTAAACGGGGATCAGCAGCTGGGTATCCCGCTCCAGGCGGATCAGGGAGAACTGGCCCAGGGAGACGTAGAGCCGCTTGCCCTCGCCGCCGAACTCCAGGTCGCTGCCGAAGCAGGAGCAGATACAGGGAGGAATGTCGGTGAGCTCGCACTGGCAGGCGCAGTGACACTCGCAGGGATCTACCAGCTTCATCCCCAGCAGAAGGGGATCCACCGCCTCCACCACCGCGACAGGCTGATTGGCCTGGGGCAGGTTCTGGAAGTCGGGGCAGTCGGCCATATCGGAGGTAAAGGTCTTGGAACTTCCCTCACCGCCGAAGAGGATGACCCGCTTGTCAAAGACGGCAAGGCCGGAGACCTCCACGGGCCGGGCGGCGCCTACAAAGGCGTCGGCGGTAATGCGGTAAAAATAACGTACGTCTACGGTGTAGAAGCCCTTGTTGAAGCAGATAGGATCCACGTTGGTAGAGACATACAGCAACTCGGCACAGCCGGCCTTCACGTTGCAGGCCCGGTCCAGGGCACACTGAGAACTTTTGGTAAGATAGACCCGCAGATCCTCGATGCAATCCTTGTCCCGGCAGGCGTCCATGATTTTCTTGGTGTGTACGCATACGGCCTCACGGATGCAAGCGGCATCCGAAACGGGGCCGGGCATGACCTTTTCAGGCATACTTGTTACCTCCC
>CANOHR010000021.1 GCA_947565875.1 uncultured Pseudoflavonifractor sp. | reverse complement strand
AAACCCGCTTTTTTATGATAAAATATGATATACCAAAGCCAAAGATCCCAGGCCGGAAGCCTGAGGCGCTGCCTGGCAGCGCCTCAGGACCGGCGGCAAAGGAGGCCGAAGCATGAGCATGATAAAAAATATCCTTCTTCTTCACGCCCAACGCTACCCCGGCATGGAGATCCGGGACTATGTAAAGCTCCTCTACCAAAGCGAGTTTGGCCCTGGCCATCTGGTGGAAGCGGGAGAGGCTCTGGAGGCCCTTCAAAAGGAGTTTTCCCAGGCCAAGGAGGAAGGCTACGCCCCCGCCTACACCGTAGAGGCCATTGGCGGCGCTCTGTGCCGTGCCCACCTGGATCCCCGGCTCATCACAGAGAAGGACCTTCCCCTTCTCTCCCGCTGCTTTGCCCGCTCCGCCCAACCCCGGGGCAGTGAAAAAGGACTGTGGGAAAAATTGGGACAGTTGGCCGGTCTGGCCTGGACCGGGGAGCTGCCTCTGGACCGGCAGGAACTAGAGTTGTTCCTCTCCCTCTACGAAAGCGAGGGCTGCCCCCCGCTCCACCACAGCGACGGCTACCGGGAGCTTTACCACCCCCACTACCGGGTCATAGACCGGGATCTCTCCCTCTATGCCCCTGCCCTTCGTGCCATCGACGCACTGCTGCGGGATACGCAGGGTCCTGTCATCGTAGCGGTGGACGGACGCTGCGCCGGCGGCAAGACCACCTTTGCCCAAAAGGCGGGAGAGCTTTTTGACGCGTGCAACGTATTTCATATGGACGACTTTTTCCTGCCGCCGGAAAAGCGGACTCCCGAACGGCTTGCAGCCCCCGGCGGCAATGTGGACTATGAGCGCGCGGCCACTGAACTCTTTGAGCCTCTCCGCCGGGAGGAAGCGGTAGCCCACCGCCGGTTCGACTGCTCCTCCATGACCATGGGGGAGCCGCAGGGGATCCCCTTTCGGCGGCTCAACATTATTGAGGGAAGCTATGCCCTCCATCCCGCCCTGGAGCGATACTCCCACCTGCGGATCTTCTTTACCTGCTCCCCGGAAATCCAGCTTGCCCGTCTCTCCCGCCGGGAGAATCCGGAAAGCCTGGAGAAGTTCCGGGAGCGGTGGATCCCCATGGAGGAAAACTACTTTGGCTCCCTCTCTGTGGAAAACCGGTGCGATATCGTGGTGGATACCTCCCACTTGCCCACGCCGGAGGGAAGAGCGTAAATCACAAAATCACAAGAAATGGGTCGGGGATCCCAGCCCATTTTGTTGACCTTTTTGCCAAAAAGCCTTTGCCATTTTTGTTGAAAAGTGCTATTCTACAATCCGCTATAACAATTTCATTTACGAAGGAGCGATCGTTCTATGTCACAGATCCTCATCTGCCTGTCCATCTGCCTGATGGGGGGACTTCTCATGTCCCGGCCCGCCAAAAAGCTGGGGCTGCCCGCCGTCACCGCCTACCTCATCACCGGACTTTTGCTGGGCCCCTTCTGTCTGGGCGCCCTGGCCGTTCCCGGCTTGGGCTTCGCCAATCTGGACCAGGTGGCCGGATTCAACATCATCTCCCAGGTGGCTCTGGGCTTTATCGCCTTCGCCATCGGGGATGAATTCCGGCTGGAGCAGCTGCGGAGTATGGGTTCCCGGGTCATTATCGTGGGCATTGCCCAGGCGGTGGTGACCACCATCGTGGTGGACCTGGCTCTCATCGCCCTTCACTTTCTGAACCCTGCCCTCATCAGCCTGCCCTCCGCCATCACTCTGGGCGCCATCGCCGCCGCCACCGCCCCCGCCGCCACCCTGATGGTGGTCCGGCAGTATAAGGCAGACGGCCCCCTGACCCATCTTCTGCTGATGGTGGTAGCCATCGACGACGCGGTGGGCCTGGTGCTGTTCTCCGCCTCCTTCGGGGTAGCCTCCGCCATGGAAAGCGGCGTGGTCAGCGTAGTCAGCGTTCTGGTGGAGCCTGTCATTGAGATCATACTCTCTCTTCTGTTGGGCGGCTTCGCCGGGTTCTTCCTCCACTGTCTGGAGCAGTTCTTCCACTCCCGGAGCAAGCGGCGGAGCCTGTCCATCGGCTTTGTGCTGCTGACGGTGGGTCTTTCCATGCTGGAATTTGAGATCGGCGGCATCCACATCGGCTTCAGCCTGCTTCTCACCTGCATGATGGCGGGCACCGTCTTCTGCAATGTCTGCCGTACCTCCCAGGAGATCATGGAGCGGATCGACCACTGGACCGCCCCGCTGAACATTCTCTTCTTTGTCCTCTCCGGCGCCGAGTTGGACCTGGGGGTGCTGTCCCAGCCCCTGGTGCTGCTGGTGGGCATTGTCTACATTCTTTTTCGCTCCCTGGGCAAGTTTACCGGCGCCTATCTCAGCTGTGCCGCTACGGGCTGCGATGCCAAGATCAAAAAGCATCTGGGCATTACCCTTCTCCCCCAGGCGGGAGTGGCGCTGGGGATGGCTCTCACCGCCCAGAACCTGATAGACGGGGCCATGGTGCGCAACGTGGTCCTCTTCTCCGTGCTGGTCTACGAACTGGTGGGCCCCACCCTGACCAAGCGCTCTTTGATGGCCGCCGGAGAGATCCAACCCGAGGGAAAGACCTCCGCCCGGACCATCAACAAGGCCAAGAAGCCGGTGGAACTGGGAAGCCGCAACGGGTAAGAGGCGCCATCTTCCTTCTCTTTTGCCAGCTTCGATCGACAAGGGCAAACACGCCCCCCCGTCTTTATAAAACGTCAAAACGCCGCGAAGACTGCGTCCCCATGAAGGGGCCGGTCTTCGCGGCGTTTTGACCCAAAAGAATCTATCATGAACGATCACCGCAGCAAAAAGCCGGTCCTACGGCCCAGATGCCGAACCTGAAAAAGTCGGGATGGTGGAGAAGCCCCATACTGTGACAGCGTAGGGCTCTCCCCTCCCTTTCCCCGCATGAAAACGGGGGAACGGTATGGGCCCCGGACAGGACGGCTTGAACAAGGATCAACTGGTCGAATATCTCACACTTTATCAAAAAGCCGCTCTGGATCATGCCCATGCCGTGGAGCGCCTGGCCCAGTGTCAAAAACGGGTAGAACTGGCCCGCCAGGGGCTCCCCTCCTTCCCCGGAAACGGGGCCGCCCTCCCAAGCGCTCCAAGAAAAAAAGCGGCTCCCCAACGCCCTCCCTTTCCCAGTTGGAGTCAGAACTGCAAACCGCTCAGCGGCAGGCGGAGACAGCCTGGAAATTCTATAAACAGCTGGACGATATGGCCATTCTGTCCGGCCTCTCCCCCCATCAATGCGGTGAACTGATCCAGTGGCTGGAGGAAGGGTAAATTTTAATTTGCCTTTCCAGTACAAAAAAGAAAGGCGGCCCGGTAAAGGGCCGTCTCTCTTTGCGTATATTTCATCAGAAGCTGCACCGGACGATACATTTCAGCGTTACGCCATCTACCGTGGCCGTCACACGGCAGGTACCTTTGCTCACGGCGGTGACAGTGCCATCGGCCCCTACGGTGGCTATCCCGGTGTCGCTGGAAGCCCAGGTCACCGCCGAACTGGTGCCCGAGACGATGAGCCGCCAGGTCTCCCCCTCCTTGCTCAGGGTAAAGTCCTCCCGGTTCAGGGAAAGGTTGCTTTTGGACGTGGAGCCGGAGGGCTCCGATGTAGTCGTTTCGGAGGGCGCCGTGGTGGCAGTGGGAGCGCTGCCGGAGAAATTGCAGCGGACCACACAGCTTCTCTCCCCTACCCCCTCAATGGAGGCGGTCACCTTCACCGTTCCCTTGGACACCGCCGTTACAAGGCCGTTCCAGGATACCGAGGCCACGTTGGGATCGCTGGACTTCCAGACGATATCCGCACTGTGGGCGTCCGCCGGGGTCAGGGTCACCTTGAACTGATAGGTCTCTCCCACGGCAAAAAAGGAAATGTCGTCCCGGCTCAGCTTGAAGTCAGTGGGCGTCACCAGGGGCACCGACGGAGTCTGGATCCCGGGGGCGGTTGGCTGAGGCTCCGGGTCCACGGTGGGCTCTATGGAGGGCGGCGCCACCGGCTGGGTGGGCGCCACAGAAGGCTCCGCGCTTACCTCGGTGGGAGGAGTGCTGACAGTAGACTGAGGCTCCTTCCCCTTCCCCAGAAGAGGCTTTACCAACGAAATAACGATCCCCGCCGCAGCAATGATGAGGGCCAGGGACAGTACCCAACTGATGATCCGCCCCACCGAAGGGCCGTTTCCGCCGCCCCGGCTGGGACGAGAACCATGGGCCAACCGGCGTCCGCCACGGACAGGCAATTCGTCGTCGTAGAGATCGTCATCGGCAGCGTCCGGGTCGTCCCAACGGCCCGTACCGTCCTCGTTGCAGAAGGGGCAGTGCTTATAGCTGGCAGCGTACATTTCGCCGCAGTATTCACATTTGATCAATTCTTCCTTGGTCCCGCTTCTTCGTCCCATGGCAGTCCCTCCGTTCTCCATTTTTCTATCTTATATTTTACACGGTTCCCCCATTATCGTCAACTTGATTTCAAGAAGTTTTATCAATTTGTAATCATTCATGGGTAGAAGCTGCGGTAGGTCTGTCCCGGCGTCAGTTCCACGTGCCGCTGATGGGCAAGCTCCTCTATCGTCACAAAAAGGAAACCCTTTTGGTGGAGGGCGTCCACCACCCGGAGCGCTGCCGCCACTGAGGTGGGATAGATATCGTGGAGCAGGATCACATCGCCGTCCCTGGCGTTGGCGGTAATATGCTCTACGATCCGGTCCGTATTTTTATCGTCCCAATCCTCCGGGTCGATGGACCAGAGGATCAGAGGGCTATCCGTCCGCTTCTCCACAGCAGAGTCGATCCTCCCGTAGGGAGGTCGCAGAAGGAAGCCTTCACGGCCTAAGATCTGGGTCAGCATCGTCTCCGTCCGGTCCACCTGCCGGGCAAAGTCCCTGGCGTTCAGCCCTGTGAGATAGACATGGTCATAGGAATGGGTGCCGATCTGATGGCCCTCCGCCTCCATACGCATGATCAGATCCTCGTTACCGGGGATCATTTCCCCCACCAGAAAAAAGGTGGCGTGGGCTCCCCGCTGGGCAAGGCCGTCCAGAAGCTCCTCCGTGGTGGAGCGGCGTGGGCCGTCGTCAAAGGTGAGGGCTACCAAAGGACAATCCAATTCCACCTGGGCCGGTCCCTCCGCCGTTACGGCAGCCTCCCCGTCCCCCTTTCCCTGTCCCGCAGCCAGCAGCAGCGCCAGGAGCAGGGTCAGAAAAACCGTTTTCCGCGCTCTTTTCACTCTCCCGCCGCCTTTCTTCATTCTTACCCTCAGTATGTCCGGCGGAAGATATTTTCTTCTGAAAATTTATACCAGCATAAGGAAGGCCCGCGCCGTAGCGCGGGCCATTTTCGGATCATCTTATTGTTCCCTGGGGTCCGGGTCTCCATCCAGCGTGGAGAGGTACCGGAACAGGGGCACCAGCTTTTCCCACTCGTTCAGGATATAGCCCGACAGTTCCGGAGACCACAAAAGCTCATCATGCTCCCGCTCACACCCCAGGGAAAAGCCTCCCTTTTTATTGTACCAGGGCTCCAGGAGCTTGCTTGGCGCGGGGCGAAGCTTCTTGAACTCCTCCCCCTCCAGGTGAAAGGTATCCTGTTTCTCCAACTGCCGAGCCAGCTTTTCCATGGTCTTGGGGTCCCGGTCCATCCTGGCTCGGAACTTGGCCATGGTGAGAGCCTGGGCCATCCAGTAGCCCAGCCCAAAGCTGTACCCCTCCGGAGCAAGCTCGAACCAGAAGACCGGCTGGCAGGACCAGCGTTCGGCAGGCTCGGAAACAGTGAGCCACAGGTGGTCTTTGTATGGTCCCCTTCCAAACAGCCGTCTGGCGTCCCGGTAGATCCGGCTCACCCTACTCACCAGCCCCAACTCAGAGTGCTTGTCCGAAAGTCCGGTATACAGTTCCCGGCACAACTCCTTCATGGGGGTCTCAAATATCGCCTTATACTCCGCTTTTCGGGGCTCGAACCACTCCCGGCTGTTATTAAAGCGGATACCCCACATAAAATCTACTACCGTGGGGTCAAAACCTTGAAAACTCATGGACTCTCCTGTTCTCCTTCCCTCTCGCGATGCGGCGGCGCGGATATCCCTTTACTCTCCTGACAGAATAGTCCCCGGAGGAGGGATCACGGGCAGAAGAGGCTCCTCCGACTCCGCCGCCGGCGGCAGGATCCCCTGGCCCGGCGGGAGAATGGGTTCGTCCCCCGGCTCCGCCGAGGGGGACGGGGCGGGCGCCTGGGACTGTCCCGGCTCTCCGCTCTCTGTGGGCACGGGGCTTTGCTGGGGCTGGCCGCTCTCCGGGGGCGTTTCGGGACTGGGGGTGGGTTCCGCCCGGATCCCCGTGACGGGATCGATCCCCCACAACCCCAGATCATCAGGATGAAACAGAATGATCTCATCCCGGTAATGGTACTTGGTCTTATACAGCAGTTCCTCCGAGATCACCTTTCCCTCGGCGTCCACCAGCTTCTGATAGGTCTCGATGGTAACGCCGTTATAACCGGTGCGCTCCTCGTCCTTCCGGGTAGTTCCCTGGGGAACGGAGGCGTCGGCCTGGTAAATGGTCTCATAGGGACGGGTCACTACCCGGTTGGTGGAGTAAGGCTGGCCGTGGACCCCGGTGGAGTCGGTGCCCAGGATCGTCACATGGATGTAGTTCTTGCTGTCCACCGAGGCTTCGATCTTAATGGGATGATCCGTATCGTTTTTGAAGCGAAAATCCAGGCTCCCCTCATCGCCATAATCTCCGTAGACCGTGGCGTCCAGCCCACCCTTCACATAGCTGGGCTCATAGCGGTGGGCATAGCGCTCCAGGGTCTCCAGATTGGCCATCAACGAGGCCCAATAAAGGGTAGAACTGGCCTGACAGATCCCTCCCGCCACCGTATCCTTGGAAAGGCCGTTGACATAGGCAGTGGCCTTCCCATAGCCGTTGGCCTCCGTATAGGGGCTGCACTTCTGGTTGAAGGAAAACTCATCCCCAGGGAAGAGGATGGAGCCATTGACAAATTCCGCCGCCACCTTCACATTCACCTTCCGGTCCGCAGTGCCGGTGACCCGGGTGGTGGCCTCTCCCAATATGTCCCGGAAAAGGCTCTCTCTCAACCGCTCGGTGGAGACCTTCGGCTCCGTAATGAGAAGTTCCACCCGGAAGGTGGTTCCCTCCCCTGCGGCTCTCAGCGCGCTCCGGGCTTCCTCCACATCCAGGTCCCTTCCCGTTGTCGAGGGAACGATCTCCAGAGATTCCCGGTCCAAATAAGCGTCGGACACCGTGGTACGGATTTCCTCCCGGATGGAGTCAAAATTGGGCTCCGCAGGAGGGGCGATGGTAATGGCGGCCTCCACAGGCGCGTATCCCGCCGGTTCGTCATTATTCAAAAGATGGCCTGCCCGTTCGGCAAGGGCGGGCAGCAATCCGGCCACATCCACCGTCCGGCCCGTACGGCCCTTGGTAAATACCACCGCTGTATCCCGGATGTCCCAGGTGGTCTGGGCGTCGGTATCCCCCTGCTCCCGGGCCGCCCGGGTCACTTCTCTGGGCACATGGTCCAAAGCCAAAGGCAGGGGCGTCCCGTTCCGGTCCAGCATTCCCCCCAGGAACCGTAATCCCCGAAGAGGCAAGGGCGCCGCAGCAGGGGAAGCGCTCCTCACCGCCCCCTCCGCGTCATAGGAAAACTCTGTTCCGGGAACCTTATAGACCGTCCCCTGGCAGGTAAAAGGGACTTCCAGTCCGGAAAGCCGCTGCTGAAGGGCGGCGTCCAGGGTGGCGGTGGCTTCTCCGGTAGACATTCCTCCCACCTCCACCCCGCCGATCCGGGTATTGGGGGCCATTCTTCCTCCGCCTCCTCCGGCATATGCGCACAAAGCCGCATATCCGCCTACGAGCAGAGCAAGCGCCGCCCCCAAAACAATAAGGGCGGTCTTCGGCTTTTCTTTGTTGAACCCCGCGACAAGACGCTTGCCGCTCGTTTTCTCTTCCATAATCGCTCACTCCAACGTCTACATAGGCAGACAACACAAGATATAGTGTTATTATACGGGTTCTGAAACAAAAAAGCAATAGCAGAACGGTTACAGCGAATATTTTACCCTATGATTTTTTCTTTACAAGCGGGGAAAATCGTTGTATGATAGCCTATGAGTTAATTGAAATTTCATTCATCAGCAACCGGGAGGCGCCCCTATGTCCAACAAACAAGAATCCAATATTCCCTGGTGGGCCATTGTCCTGGGCTTTATCTTCTTCTGGCCTGTGGGCATGATCCTTCTGTTTCTGGATCTGGGCGGGGTCAGCATTCCCGTAGACCGGATCCGGCAGGAATTCCAGAATCAGCAAGCCTATCGTCCCGGCGCCCAGCAGCGGTATACTCCCCCTACCGGAGCCTCCAGCGGATATCAGACCCAAAGCGGTCCCACTCAGGGAGCGGCCCAAAGGGCCGCCGCGGGAGCGGCGGCCAAGGCTGGGCAGGGTACCGCCCAGCGGCCCTACTCTTACGGCACAGCCTCCGCAACCGGGCAGAGTCCGAAGGGACAGGGCACGGCGAAAAAGCGGTTTTTCCGCAAGCCCAAAAGCGGGAAGTTCCTTACGGTGCTGGGCGGCTCCATAAGCTTTATTTTCGCTCTTGGCTTTGTCAGCGAACTGATTGAGGCCCTTCGTTATGGCTTTCTGTCCTACGCCGATTCCCTGTTTCCCATCTTTGGATTCCTCTGCGCGGGACTGGCGACCCTTTGGACCGGCCTCTCCCGCACCCGGCAGGGACGGCGTCAGCGGCTCTACATGGGGGTCATCGGCAACCGGAACTCGGTCTTTATCTCCGACCTGGCAAGCGCCGCCGGAGTCAGTGAGAAAAAGGTCCTCTCCGACCTTCAGCGAATGCTCTCCGACGGCACCCTTCCCATGGGCTACATAGACCGGGCCTCGGGGCGGCTGGTCCTCACCGACCAGGGCTATGAAGCCCTCCGGTCGGAGGCAAAAAAAGAGCCGGAACCCCAGAAGGCCCAGCCGAAGGAGGACGAGGATGACGCCATCCTCCGCCAGATCAAGGAGGTCAATGACGCCATCCCCGACGATGAGATGAGCCGGAAAATCGACCGGATCGGGGAGATCACCGGAAAGATCCTGGACTACCAGCGGCAAAACCCCGCCAAGGCCCCTGAGTTGCGGCAGTTTTTGAACTACTACCTGCCCACTACCCTGAAGATCCTCCGGGCCTACGCCCAGATGGAGGCCCAGGGAGTGGAGGGGGAGAATATCTCCGCCGCCAAGCGCCGTATCGAAGACATGATGGACAAAGTAGTAGAGGGCTTTGAAAAGCAGTTGGACCAGCTTTTCCGCACCGACGCCATGGATATCACCACCGACGTGGAGGTGCTGGAGCGGATGCTGGATAAGGACGGCCTGGGGTCGGGGATGACCCTGGGGGGATGACCGATATAAGGAAGGAGCCGCGCCGTTAAAACAGCGCGGCTCCTTTTTTGCGACGACAAATGAAAATTTATAAGTGGTCCTGGCGGGCCGGTTTGGAACCGGCCCCTACGAAGGTTGGCAATGTGTAGGGGCGGGTTCTAAACCCGCCCGCACAGGGATGGAACCACCTATAAACTTTAATTTACAACTCCTTCCTCCCCATGATCCCCAGGGACACTCTCCACGAGAGAGCCAGGGCTCCTATGCCCAGCAGGGGAAACAGCAGCGTCGCCGGGGGCAGGCGGAGGCCGCCGTGAACGCCACGGATGCTCAGGATGGACCCGCCTACCCCCACACCGCCGGCCATAAGGCCGATGACCACGATCATCACCGTCCGGGCCTTGGTGCCGCCGAAGTAATAGCTGACAGGCAGGGCGATGGCGGCATAGAGGAGAAACACCCCGCTGTAGACCGCCGCCACGGGCACGGTATTCCCCTCCCCTCCCAGCAGCCCTAAGAGGACCTGCACCACCGCCATTCCTGCCGCGATCAGGACGGTGAGAAGATAGCGGGCGTCCACCATGGCCGTCCTCCCCGCCGGAACGGCGGCGCCATAGGCCGTCCAGTGGTTGAACTCGTCGTAGCTGAACAGGCCCAGAATGCTTGACATACCGAATATGACCACATAGAGAGAAAAAAAGCTGACACTGAAATCCGTAAAAACAGCAAGCAGGGCAAAGGCCGCCATAAAGAGCACATAAAATCTTAGATTCCCGCTGAGAAGGTAATAGTCCCGTTTCAGAAAGCCTTTCATTTTTGATCCCCTCTCGTGGTAAAAATCATCAGGTCCTCCAGGGTGGGCGCCTCCAGGGGCAAACCGGGATATTCCCTTTGGAACCGGGCCCTGTCGTTGATAAGGGCCTGGCAACCGTAGTTCCCCTCCCGCTTGCCCACGATAAACTTGGGGACAACCCTGTCCAAGTCCGCCCTGGCGCAGGACAGTTTTCCATAGGCCGCGAGCAGTTCATCCTTGACCCCCGAGATGGTGACCTTCCCCTTGTGGAGATAGGTCACATAGTCGCAGATCTTCTCTAGGTCGCTGGTAATGTGGCTGGATATAAGGATGGCATGGTCCTCGTCCTGAATAAAGTTCAGAAATTCATCCAGGATCTCGTCCCTCACCACCGGATCCAGACCCGAGGTGGCCTCGTCCAGCACCAGAAGCTTCGGCTTATGGCTGAGGGCGGCGGCAATGGTCAGCTTCATCTTCATACCCCGGGAGAGCTCCTTCACCTTCTTTTTGGCGGGAAGCTCAAACTTTTCCAGATAGTGGGTAAAAAGGCTCTCCTCCCAGCCGGGGAACAGGCCAGCACAGAGGGCGCCCACCTGCCTGACCTGAAGCTGGTCGGAAAAGGGGCACTCGTCGGGTACATAGCCAACGCCCCCAAGGCCCTCCCCCTCCAGCAACTCCACGCTGCCGGAGGTGGGACGAAGAATGCCCAGCAGGCACTTGATAGCGGTGGATTTTCCCGCCCCGTTCTCCCCGATGAGGCCCAGAATGGTACCCCCCGGTATGGATATGGACACATCCTCCAACCGGAAGGAGCCAAAGTCCTTGGTGAGATGGTCCAGCTTTACGGCGTACTCCATGTTCTATTCCTCCCCATAGATAATATCCAAGGTCTCCCTGACCTCCCTGGCGGCGATCCCACCCAGTCTGGCTTGCTCCACTGCCTTCTGAAGGTACTCCTCCACCTGGCGAAGGGCGCTCTCCCGAGCCAGCTCCAGGTTCCGGGGCGCCACAAAGCAGCCCTTGCCGGGGACGCTGGTGATGAACCCCTCCCGCTCCAGCTCCTCATAGGCCCGCTTGGTGGTGATGACCGA
>CANOHR010000020.1 GCA_947565875.1 uncultured Pseudoflavonifractor sp. | reverse complement strand
TGGAATTGCGGGACCGGATGAGTGATATAACGGCGGCCATGCAGCTTCTTGTCCCTTTGATCCGGGATAAGGGAAATGAGAAGGACGGGGAATACCTGTCCATCATGAATAAAAGTCTTTACTGTCTGCTTCGGTCTGTCCGCCATATGGAGACCTGCACCGCGAAGGCTGTCTTTCGCCCGGAGACCATCGATCTGGCGGGACTGTGCCGGGATGTGGGCAGGCAGTGCGAGAGTATGGCAAAGACGTTGGGGGTCACCTTCGAGTGGTCCATTACCCAGAGTAGCGTCCTTTCTCTGGCGGATGAGCATTTGCTGGAGATGGCACTTTTGAATCTGTTGGCAAATGCCTTTGAAGCGGCAGGCCCGGGGGGAAAGGTGGCTATGCGGGGAAGGCTCTTAAAGGGCCAATGGGTAGTGACCGTTTTGGACAGCGGACCGGGTCTTCAGCGGAAGGAGGAGGGGGGAGATCCCTTTCTGAAGAAGCCGGGTGGCGTAGGGCTGGGCTTGGAGGCCGCCTGGACGGTGGCGGAACTCCATGGTGGCCGGGTGATGCTGGTAAACGGCGGGAAGAGGGGAGTCCGGGCCAGACTCCTGCTGCCGATCCAGAAGCCGGAGCGGGGGCTTATCTGTACCAGCAAGGCACGGCTGGAGCGAAGCGGCGGCTTTTCGCCCACCATGGTGGAATTTTCTCCCCTGCTTCCGCCGGAGGAGTTCTCCATTCCCAACAGCATGGATTGAGGACAAGGAAGAAATGATATTTTTAGAGAAAAGGACCGGCCGCCCGCGGGCGGCCGGTCCTTTTGGCAGGGAGGAGCGGTGCGGCAAATTAAAATTTAGCGGTGGTTCCATACCTGGGGCGGGCGCACACATAGGTGCGCCCCTACAGATCTGTAACGAACGTGGGTTTTAGGGGCGGGTCCCCAGACCTGCCTGCACAGGGTGGAACCACCTATAAATTTTCATTTACCGCAAGGGGGAAGAAGATTTTTTACTTGTAATGGGAAAGAAAAAGTGGTAAACTTGAACAAATTTTAGGCGGGCTTCTATCTGGAAATTAGGATGATTTTATAAAGGCCGGGAGGAATCAAACGTGGGAAGTAGGACGTGGAACAAGGGACGGCGGCTTTTAGCGGGTCTGCTGGCGGCAGTTATGCTGGCGGGCATTCCCGGAATGCCCGCCCGTGCCGCCGAGGCGGCACGGGGAGGCACGGGGAGGAATGATACCGAGTTGAAGCTCTGGTATGATGAGCCTTCCAGCCAGACAGGCACACCGGGTGCTATGGGTGACTATGGACCGGGTACGATCGGAAATATATGGCAGCAGGATACCCTGCCCATCGGCAACGGCACCATCGGCGCCAATATCTTTGGCGAGATCGGCACCGAGTGTGTTTCCCTCAACGAGCAGACCCTGTGGAACGGCGGCCCCTCTGAGGGCCGGCCCAACTATGTGGGCGGCAACAGGGCAAGCGCTGCCGGAAACGGCGCCGCCATACGGGAGATCCAGGATACCTTCCGGCAGGGCGGAACGCCGACCGGCGCCCAGCTGAACAAGCTGCTGGGAGAGGGGGATAACCTGGGCAACGGCTATGGCTACTTTCAGCCCTGGGGGAATCTGAATATCGCCACCGACGGTCTCAGTGATACCAGTGCCGTCACCGGCTATCAGCGCTGGCTTTCTCTGGACAACGCCCTGGCCGGAGTGGAATTTACCTCCGGCGGCAAGCGCTATACCCGGGAATATCTGACCAGCCATCCCGACAGGGTGCTGGCGGCCAAGCTCACCGCCGACCAGTCTGCCACCTTTACCATCACCCTTCCGGGACGGATGGACGGGAGCAATAATGTTCATCAGGCTGTGGCGGTGGATGGAGATACCCTGTCCCTGTGCGGTCAGCTGATCGACAACCAGCTGAAGTATGCCTCCTTCCTGACGGCGGTCCCCGGCAATGCCGCCACCAGCGTTTCCGCCCAGGGGGACCACATTACCGTTATAGGTACGGAGGTGGTGCTGATCTTCTTTGCCGCCACCGACTATGCCCAGGACTATCCTGTCTACCGGACAGGGGAGACCGACTCTGAGTTGGCGGAGCGGGTCAGGAAGGTCGTGAAGGTGGCGGTGGAGAAGGGCTATGACGCCATCAAGGCCGATCACCTGACCGACTATCACAGCCTTTATGAGCGTATGACCCTGGACCTGGGCCAGACGGCCACCGATAAGACCACCGACGTACTGTTGAACGCTTACAATAAAAGGAGCGGCGCACCCTCTATTACCGAGGGGGAGCGGCGGCTGCTGGAGGTCATGCTGTTTCAGTATGGCCGCTACCTGACCATCTCCAGTTCCCGGGCCGATTCCCAGCTTCCCTCCAACCTTCAGGGGATCTGGAACTACCATGGGGACAACAACGCCCCCTGGCATTCCGATTTCCACCTGAACGTCAATCTCCAGATGAACTATTGGCCCACCTACTCCACCAACCTGGCGGAGTGCGCCGACCCCCTCATGCGTTATATGGACTCCCTCCGGGAGCCGGGGCGGGTGACGGCCGCGGCCTACGCGGGCATTGAGAGCACCCCGGAAAACCCGGAGAACGGCTTCATGGCCCACACCCAGAATACCCCCTACAGCTGGACCTGCCCCGGTTCGGCCTTTAACTGGGGCTGGTCGCCGGCGGCTGTGCCCTGGATGCTCCAGAACTGCTGGGAGTATTATGAGTACACCGGAGACCTCAACTACATGAAGACCAAGATCTACCCCATGCTGCGGGAGGAGGCTGTGTTCTACAGCCAGTTTGTTACGGATATCAGCGGCTATCCGGGGTACCCCTCCGTGGAGCCCATCTATGCCACGGTGCCCGCCTATTCCCCCGAGCACGGCCCCACCACTGCGGGCAACACCTACGAGCAGTCTCTGGTGTGGCAGTTGTTTGAGGACGCCTGCACCGCCGCTGAGCTTTTGGGAGTGGACGAGGATCTGGCGGAGGACTGGAGATATAAGCAGGAGCACCTCCTTGGTCCCATTGAGATCGGCTCCGGCGGTCAGATCAAGGAGTGGTATGGAGCTGTAGAGGACGATATCTCAAAGGCCCCGGATGGGACTCAGCTTGGCCAGGGCTACGGCCACCGCCATCTGTCCCATATGCTGGGCTTGTTCCCCGGAGATCTGGTCCAGAGGAAGGAAGAGTGGTTCAACGCCGCCCGGGTGTCCATGGAGAACCGGACGGACGAATCCACCGGCTGGGGCATGGGCCAGCGGATCAACACCTGGGCCCGGCTCCGGGACGGCAACAAAGCCTATAAGCTGATCGGAGACCTGTTCAAGGGCGGTATGTACCTCAACCTGTGGGACGCCCACGCCCCCTTCCAGATCGACGGCAATTTTGGCTATACCGCCGGTGTGACGGAAATGTTCATGCAGAGCAACATGGGTTTTATCGACCTGCTGCCCGCCCTGCCCGACGTGTGGACCGACGGCAGCGCGGAGGGCATCGTCACCCGGGGCAATTTTGAGCTCGACCTTGCCTGGGCTGACAACACCCTGACCCAGGCGGAGCTTCTCTCCCGCAACGGTGGGGAGTGCGTGGTGGCCTATCCCGGGCTTTCCGGGGCCAAGGTCACCGACAGCCAGGGGAACCTGATCCAGGTGGAGGTCCTTTCGGAGGACAAGATCTCCTTCCAGACGGCCAAGGGGCAGACCTACCACATTACGGAGATCCCCGCGGCCGGCGCGGAGGCGGAGGATCTGAGAGCCTACCGGGCGGACGATGAGACGGTAGTTCTGTTCTGGTCGGCGGAGGCCGGAAAGCAGTATCAGGTCTACCGCCGGATCGAGGGCGGCGAGTTGCTGCCGGTGGGAAGTCCTGTTTCCGGCGGCACCTACCAGGATACCACAGCCTACGCCTCTATGGGAGAGATGACCTATTTTGTAGCTGAGGCGGGAAGCACGCCCAAAACCGGCGTTACAGCGGCAGATATGCGCAACCAGATCATCGACGAGAAGGACACACGGATCCAGTACAGCGGCGGCTGGGGAAATTGGTCTGATTCGGCTCATTATGGAGGTTCTATCAAATTTTTAGAGAATCCCAACGGAACAGAGACGATCACCTTTGCCTTCTATGGAACAGGGCTCCAGGTGATCGCTCCCGTCAATCCCGACCGTGGGTTCCTGGCTGTCTCAGTGGATGGGGGAACCGAGCAGGATTTTGACACTTATGCCCCCTCCGGCGCCGCCCAAAGGACGGTAGGGACGATCGATGGCTTGAGTCGGGGAGAGCATACGGTCACGGTCCGGGCAGCCAACCGGAAGCAGACCGCCAGTTCCAAAACAAAAGTGGAGTTTGACGCCTTTAAGGTGCTGGACGGAGGCGTAGCCCCCGCCTCCATCACTGTTTCCTCCGGAGGCATTACCCGGCTGACCAAGGTGGGGGCCACCCTGCAAATGACCGCCTCCGACCCCAACGTGACATGGTCCGTATCGGGGACGGCCGCCACCATCAGCGAGGACGGCCTTCTCACTGCGGGGACCGCCAGCGGGACGGTGACGGTGACGGCCACCTCCAGGGCGGACAGCAGCGTGACAGGAACGATGCAGATCACAGTGGCGCTGCCGGGCTCTGAAACGTTTAACGTTTTGGGATATAATGGTTCGGCAAATGATAACCTTAAAATTACTGATAACAATAGCACAGAGAGCAATAAAAGGATTACCTACGCACCCGAGAACGCATGGTACATTTGGAACGAGAGTGGAACGTTTACCGGAAAAAAAGCGGAAACCTCTTCCGGTGGTACAAGCTTTTCCTATTCCTTTACCGTTCCCGAAGGCAAGACCGCTACACTGGAATTTTACGCGCAGGTGGCCAAGGCCGGTAGCAACGGAGGCTCCCTCCAGTTCGCGCTGGATGGAACGGACAAAGGTACGGGAAGTCAGGTCCACCCCGACATTGAAGGCTCCAGCAAGACCCAGGTAAACTTCTACACGATGAGTGATGTTCCCGCGGGCAGTCACACTCTGACGGCCACCAGAACGGAAGGGAAGGTAAATCTGGACTATATCAAGGCCACCTTTTCTGAAGTAGTCCCCGACCGCTCGACTCTGGTAGCCCTGATCCAGGAGTGCGCCGCTCTGAAGGAGGAGAACTACACCGCCAGCAGTTGGAGTGCCTTCCAGGCTGCCCTTACCGCCGCGCAAGGGGTGGTAAATGCCGATTCTGCCACAGCGGCGGCTCTGGCGGCTCAGGTCAACGCCCTGACCGTGGCGAAGAACGAACTGGCAGGCGTTTCCCTGACCGCCCCTCAGAATATTTCTGCCCTTTTGACGGAAGGAAGCGCCATTACCCTGAAGTGGGACGCTGTGGTAGGGGCTGAAAGCTATGACGTAACGGTGGACGGAAAGACTGTCCATACGACAGATACCCTCTGCCGGGTGGAGGGCCTGGAGCCGGGCCGGAGCTATACCTTCACCGTTACGGCAAAAAATACCAGCCAGAACAAGAGTGCTACCTATACCGCCGAGACTCTGGACACCGAAGCGCCCACCAAGGCGACGGATCTCAGCTGGGATGGTGCCGGCACCCTTTCCTGGACCGCCGCCACCGACAACAGGGCGGTTACCGGATACCGGGTCCTGGTGGATGGCAGCGAGCATTCGGTGGTCGCCGCCACCTCTGTGACCCTGAGTCTGGATAACGCACAGCACACCGTTCAGGTCATTGCCCTGGACGGGGCGGGCAATGCGTCCCTACCCGCCACACTGGTCATCGCCCCCCAGTATACCCTGACGGTCACCAACGCCGCCGTCAGCGGCGGAAGGAGCCAATTCAAGGCCGGCGAGGCGGTCACCCTCACCGCCGACGTTCCCTGGGGACACATCCTGTCCTCCTGGGAGTCGGAGGAGATCGACCTCACTGGAGAGACCAGGCCGGTCCTGAGCTTCTCCATGCCCGCAGAGGACGTCAGTGTAACGGCCCATGTGGAGGAGAAGAACTGGCCGGTCACCGCCCGCCTCACCAATCTGGAAAGTGACCTGGAGCGGGGAGCCACGGTGGGCCACGGAGAGACGCTCACCCTCACGCTGACCGCCTCCGCCCCCTACCGCCTGCCGGAGTATGTGACGGTCACCGTGGGCGGCGAGGAGTTGGGCACCTCCCTCTATACCTACAGCGCCGCCACGGGAAGGATCACCGTTCCCGAGGTGAAGGGAGAGGTGGTCATCACCGCCGAGAACGCGCCCCAGGTCCCCAATGGGGTGGCCTTCACCGCAGCCGATCCCTTTACCCTGCCCTCCGCAGTTGGGGACAGCGCCAAGGCTCAGTTTGAGTATCTGTCGGTGACGGGAGCCACGGTGACCAACGGTCCGGGCTTCCAGAATAAGCATGTCAACAGCTTTGTCAGCGGCAATACCGCGACCCTCTATTATAACGCCCCCAAAGCGGGCACCTATACCATGACCCTCCACTACCGCTCCGCCCGGAACCCGGGGAACCAGCATACCCTGACCTGGTCGGGGGCCGGCTTTGAGACCAGAACGGAGCCCCTTCCCGGTACGCTGGACGCGGCCGGAAACGCCTCCTATGAAAGCCAGGAATACCGGCTGGTCCTGGATGAGGCGGGAGCGGGGACCATCGCCTTCTCCACCGCCAGCACCGGCGTGGGAGTGGATCTGGACTGGGTCTCCTTCCGTCTGGACGCCCTTCCCGTGGTGACCATCACCGGGATCGAGTTGGAGCCCGCGGAGGCGACGCTTTATACCAACGAGGATGACCCGGACCACAAGGTGAGTCTGACCGCTCTTCTGACCCCCGAGGGGGTAGACGAGAGCGTTCTCCAGTGGTCCTCCAGCGACCCTGACGTGGCTTATGTGGAGCAGGACGGCACCGTGACCGCCAGAGGAAAGAACGGCTTGGCCACCATCACTGTCACCGCCGGAGAGGGAAGCGACGTGGAGGCCACAGCCGCCATCACCGTCAAAACAAAAGTCACCGGCAGCGTGAGCATCGACGGCGCCAAGGTGTTCGGAGAGCCCCTTGTGGCCTCCATCAACCAGATTTCCCATCAGGAGGCCAAGGATACCCTGCGCTACCAGTGGAAGCGGGACGGGGAGCCCATAGAGGGGGAGACCGGAAATACCTATACCCCCACTGTGGAGGACCTGGCGGAGGGGACCACCGTCACCGTAACGGTCACCGCCGCCGACCCCTATGTGGGAGAGCGGACAGCGGATCCCGTTACCATCGGAAAGGCGCCGGGGCCCGACGTGATCGTCACGCTGGACAGCGAGGACTGCACCACGGCGGACAACGATGATGGCCGGATCTTCGGCCTGAATCCCCAGCGGATCTACGAGTGGAAAAAGACCGGCGAGGGGGAGGATGCCTGGGTGGCCCTGGCACCTGGGACCACCGAGATCCCCGGCCTTACCCCCGACAGCTACCACCTCCGGGTAAAGGAGACGGGGACCCATACGGCGGGCGCTGCCTCCCGTACCCTTACCATTCTGGCCTTCGACGCTGTGGGCTATGAGATCGGTATTGACGATACCATGGAAAACGGCGTGGTACGCGCCAGCGTCAGAAAGCAGGAGGCGGGGCAGGAGGTCGCCCTTATGGTCTATCCCGCCGAGGGCTATGAGCTGGTCCCCGGTTCCCTGAAGGTGACGAAGGCGGAGGACGATACGGTGGAGGAGCCACTGGACGAAAACGGCCGGTTTACCATGCCCACCTATGACGTTTTCGTGACTGCCGGGTTCCAAATCAAAACCTATACCATCGACCATCAACTGAGCAACATCCATTGCAGCATGGCGGACCATGACCATACCGTGGAGTACGGGGACATGCCCGTCATCGAGTTGGAGCCCGACGAGGGCTATATCCTGCCTCAGACCGTCACGGTAACGACGGCGACCGGGATCCCCTACAGCGGCTATACCTACCGGGAGGGCGTCATCACCTTTACCCAGGGTATCACCGAAGTTCTGGTGATCGAGGGAGACGGCGTGCGGAAGAGCTATCAGGTGTTCTATACCATTTCCGGCCTGACCGCCATCGGCCAGCCCAGAGGCGTGAATGACGGGGAGGCACTGCAGATCGTTCTCACCGCCGCTCCGGGCTACTCTCTGCCGGAGGAGATCGCCCTTACCATGGACGGCGCGGCCTTCTCCGATTATACCTACGATGAAGTTATGGGCGTCATCGACATCGCCGCGGGAAAGATCACAGGAGACCTTGCCGTGGAGGCCCACGGTGTCAGCGGAGCCACTCCGCTGACAGGGGTGAGCGTGGAAGGGAAGCCTTCCGTGGGCGAGTTGCTGACCGCCCAGGTCCTTCCCGCCGAGGCCGGTCCCACCGCCCGGTATCAGTGGCTCCGGGTGGAGGGTGCGGCAGAGACCGATATCCCCGGGGCCGTCAACCCACGCTATATGCTGACTTCCGATGATGAGGGAGCCACCATCCGGGTCCGGGTGGTGGGAGTCACGCCCTACGGCGGGACGGTCACCTCCCAGGCGGTAGGACCTGTTATGGCGGCCAATGTGGTGCCCACCACCGGCGTCAGCCTGAAGAACAGCCAGGAGTCCGTGGTCCTGGGCGGGAGCGTTACGCTGGTCGCTGCGGTGGAGCCGGCCAACGCCACCAATAAGGCCCTTCTCTGGGCCTCCGGTGACGAGGGGATCGCCACGGTGGACGCCTATGGCGTGGTTACCGGTAGGGCTCCCGGTACGGCGGTCATCACCGTTACCACCGTGAACGGCGGCCATACCGCCACCTGTCTGGTCACGGTGGAAAGAGCAGGAGTGAGCCTGGACCGGGATACCGCCTCTCTGGAGGTGGGGAAGACCCTTACCCTGAACGCCCTCATCGCCGGTGAGCTGACCGACAGGAGCCTGCGGTGGAGTTCTGATAACGAGTCTGTAGCCAGAGTGGACGCCAACGGCGTGGTGACCGGCGTATCCGCTGGAACAGCCGTCATCACCGTGACCACAGTGGAGGGAGGCTATACCGCCTCCTGCAGGGTGACGGTGACTGGCGGCAGTACCCAGCCCTCCGGCGGCGGGGGAGGCTCCTCCTCCGGCGGTAAAAAGCCGGTCGGAGTCACCAATGAGGACGGTAGCGTCACCACAACGGTGAAGGATGGAGCCACCGGCACCGTGACTGCCACCACCAAGTGGCCTGACGGCAAGGAGGAGGTGCTGGTTACAAGGAAGGACGGCTCCTCCCTCCAGACTATCACCGAGCCTACAGGCAAAAAAGTGGAGAAGGAGATCACTGCGGAAAAGGATGTGACCATCACCGTTACCGACTCGGAGGGAGAGCGGCTGGCCCGGGTGGAGCTCCCCGCCGAGATCCCGGCTCCGGCGGAGCGGTTCGTGGATGTGCCCCGGGACCACTGGGCGGAGAAATCCATCCAGATGGTGGCGGGCCTGGGCCTGGTAAAGGGCGTGGGGGAGGAGCGCTATGACATGACGGCCTCCATGACCCGGGCGTCCCTTGCCACCATTCTCTACCGCCTGTCCAACGGGACCCCCTCAGGGAAGCTGGAGTTTGCCGATGTGGACAAGGAGAGTTGGTACGCCGACGGCGTAGCCTGGGCGGCCGGGACAGGGGTGGTCCAGGGGATCGAGGGGAACGGCCAGAGGCTCTTCTGGCCCAACGATGTGATCACCCGGGAGCAGTTGGCGGTCATGCTGTGCCGGTATGCCGGTGTGCTGGGCATGAACGTGACCGGTAGGGAGGAAGCGCTGAAGGGCTTCCATGACAGCGGCAGGACCGGCGCCTGGGCCGTGAACGGGGTCGCCTGGTGCGTGGAAAAGGGCATTCTCCGGGGCAAGGGCGGCGACATTCTGGATCCTACGGCGGAGGTGAGCCGTGCGGAGACTGCGGTGATGCTGGAGCGGTTCATCGAGTTGCTGCGATAAAAGGAAAAGCATACAAGGCCCGGCGTCTTCTGTGACGCCGGGCCTTGTCCTTGAAAAGGCGTTCCCTTGGGGGAAGTTGGCAGCCCGAAGGGCTGACTGAAGGGGGAAGCCTTTGGGGATAGACTACTTATAACCCAAAAGGTTTCCCCCTTTTCGCCCCCTCCGGGGGCACCTCCTCCAAGGGGGAGGCTTTTTTGGTTTGGCGGGCCGGGGTCGTCCCGCCCCACGACTGAAATGAAGACCATCCCTCTGAGGGGAGAATGTTGAAAATCATTCCTCTTGGAGATCTCTGTAGGGGCTGCTGCCCACAGCTACCCGCTCCATTCGTTTTCCCTCGATCATTCTCCCCTTAAATTTTCTTTCCCCATTCCGCCGCCACCCGTTGACGTTCCGGTCATTTCATGAGATAATATTAAAATACTCATATGGAAAAGGAGAGGAGCCCTTGACCACGCTTTTGCTGCGCCGCTTTGTCCACCGCTATGAGGATACCCAGGACCCGGAGGTCCGGGAACAGTATGGAACGCTGTCGGGGGCGGTGGGGATCGCGCTGAACCTGTGTCTGGCGCTGGGAAAATTCCTGGCAGGCCTTGCCACCGGGGCGGTGTCGGTGACGGCCGACGCCTTCAATAACCTCTCTGACGCCGCCTCCTCGGTGGTGACGCTGGTGGGGTTCCGTCTGGCCGGACAGAAGGCGGATGAGGATCATCCATACGGTCATGGCCGCATGGAATATCTGGCAGGTCTTGCCGTGTCGGCAGCCATCCTTCTGGTGGGAGTGGAACTGGCCAAGGGAGCGATCGAAAAGATCCTGCATCCCGATGTGATCCGCTTTTCCTGGCCCTCGGCAGCCATGCTCTGCGTTTCCATCGGCGTAAAGCTGTGGATGTATCTGTTTAACCGAAACCTGAGCCGCAGGATATCTTCGGCGGCCATGGCAGCCACCGCTGCCGACTCCCTTTCAGATTGTGTGGCGACATCCGCCGTTTTGCTGGGACTTCTGGCAAGCCGATTTGCCCACGTATCCATCGACGGCTGGGTAGGGATCCTGGTGGCGGCCTTTGTGCTGCGGGCGGGATGGGAGTCTGCCAAGGATACCATTGACCCTCTGCTGGGCAAGGCTCCCGATCCGGCGCTGGTGGAAGGGATCCGCCGAACGGTACTGGCCCACCCGGAGATCGCGGGGATCCACGACCTTATGGTCCACGACTATGGTCCGGGCCACATTATGGCCTCCCTTCACGCCGAGGTATCCATTGACGCCGACATGGCCTATACCCACGATGTGATCGATAACGTAGAGCGGGAACTGGGGGCCAAATATCACATTATTGCCACCATACATATGGACCCCATTGTTACCAATGACGTCCATGTCAACGCCCTGCGGGAGGAGATGCTCTCCCTGGCCCGACAGATAGACCCGGCCATGACCCTTCATGATTTCCGTATGACCGAGGGCCCCAGCCACACCA
>CANOHR010000019.1 GCA_947565875.1 uncultured Pseudoflavonifractor sp. | reverse complement strand
GATGATATAAAGAGTTTTTTCCTCTTGCATATGGCAGCTATGTCCAGCAAGGTAGAAATAGATAATCAATTTGCTTGCTTTTTTGGCATTCGGGATGAAAAACCATCACCAGAGTTTCTAAAGTATGCGGAAGCATATATTGTTCCGAGTAAAAATCAGGCTTGCTCATGGTCACCATTTCTTTTTCATGAACTTTTTTAAAAGAATGGGTCTGTTGCAAAATTTTTATTTTGCAACAGACCCATCTTATTTTTATATTCCGCTAGGACTTACCTTACAATATCTCGGCTGACTTTCACCGCATTTCCTCATACATCCCCGCAGCGTCGGCCTTGCCTACGATCTCCTGGACCGAAAGGACCTTTACCCTGGTGACCCGTTCGCCAAAGGTCAATTCCAGCAGGTCGCCGCTCTTCACCTCGTAGGAGGCCTTTACCACCCGGCCGTTGGCTGTGATCTTTCCCGCGTCGCAGGCTTCGTTGGCGATGGTCCGCCGCTTGATAAGACGAGAGTTTTTGAGCCATTTATCAAGGCGCATAAAAGGAGCCCTCCCAAGATGAGATAGGAACAAAAATGGCCCCGGTTTCCCGGGGCCGTTTTGCTTTAAAGAAGCAGCTTTTAGCCGGCGACAATGTCCTTCAGAGCCTTGCCGGGCTTGAAAGCGGGGACCTTGGAAGCGGCGATCTTGATGGTCTCCTTGGTCTTGGGGTTGCGGCCCACGCGGGCGGCGCGGCTGCGGACCTCAAAAGAGCCAAAACCGACCAGCTGTACCTTATCACCGTCGGCCAGGGCCTTGGCGATCACGTCGATCATAGCGTTGACGGCGGTCTCGGTGTCCTTCTTGGACAGGCCGGCCTTGTCGGCGGCAGCATTGATGAGTTCAGCTTTGTTCATGGTTGTTTCCTCCTGTTTTTTCTCGGCGGTATCCCGCCAAATATACTTAAGGCCGTTTGGCCGTTAAGTCAACTTTGCTTGTTCCCAGAGCTTGTCCAGTTCCTCCAGAGACATTTGAGCCATATCCTTTCCCTGGCTGAGGGCCATCTGCTCCACCTTGGCGAAGCGGGAAATGAACTTGGAGGTGGCGGCGTTCAGAGCCTCCTCCGGATCGGCCTTCAGGAACCGGGAGACATTGACCACGGAGAAGAGAAGGTCTCCCAGTTCTTCCTCCATGTTGGTTCCCTGGGAGATGGCCTCCTTCAATTCGCCCAATTCCTCGGACAGCTTGTCCACCGCCCCGGAGGCGTCCGGCCAGTCAAATCCGGCCTTTTTCGCCTTTTTCTGCACCTTCTCCGCCCGCCACAGAGCAGGGAGGGACTTGGCTACGGCGGTAAGGGTATCGGTATAGGTATCCTGCGCCTTTTCCTGCCGCTTCAGAGCGTCCCAATTGACCAGCACTTCCTCGCTGTCCGCAACCTCCACATCCCCAAAAACATGGGGGTGGCGAAAGATCAGCTTTTTAGAGACTCCGTCGGCTACGGCGTTCAGGTCAAAGCGGCCTTCCTCCCGCTCAATGTCGGCGTGGAAAACCACCTGGAGGAGTACATCCCCCAACTCCTCCTTCAGATGCTCGGGACTTTCTTCGTCAATGGCCTCGATGACCTCGCAGCTTTCCTCCAGGAGGGCCCGGCGCAGACTTTTGTGATCCTGCTCCGCATCCCAAGGACATCCCCCCGGCGAACGAAGAATGGAGACGATGGTTTCCAGGTCCTTCAGGTCATAGGAATTTTTCCTTACAAAATCTATCATATTTTGCCTCCAACTGCAAGGGTTTTTTCGGAAAAAACCCTTGAAATTACTGAATTTTCTTGCTCTTGTTACCATAACATCCGCACAATGCGGAGTTATGTCACCCTACGGTTACTGAATACGAAGAATTTTGGCGATCTTATCCCCCTTGGGCATGAGGGCCAGGTCCTCCTTCGTGATAGTGCGCAGGGCCAAAACCAGGACGGCGTAGACCAAAACGCCGATGCCAATGGCGCCCACAGTGGACAGAGAGTTGCCCAAAAAGCGGTGGAGAAGGCCGTAACTTGCCCAAGCGGCCCCTGCCATGACCAGGGAGGCCAGAAGAGGCTTGGCGGCGGCCCGGAGGACGCTGGGGGGCTTGGGGATAGCCCGGCGGATGATAAAGATCTCCAGCAGGTCTACCACAATGAAGCAGCAAAGGGTACCCACGGGAGCACCGTTGATGCGGATGTCCGGGTTGCCTACCAGAATATAGTTGACAATGATCTTTACGATCCCGCCGATGACCACGGCCACGATGGGAAGGTTCACCATATTGTTGGCCTGTAGGATGGAGTTGCACAGCAGCTGAAGAGCCACAAAGATGGAGGCCAGACCCAGCACGGAGAGAAGAGGTCCGGCGATCTCCACATTGATGGCGGGGAAGAGGAAGCCCATAATGGGTCCGCCCAGGGCAAAAAGTCCCATGCCCATGGGGAGGGCCACCAAAAGACCGATCCGCAGGGCGGACTCACTGACCAGCTGGGCCTCTTTCCGGTCCCGGCGGGTCAGCGCCGCCGACACAGCGGGAATAATGCAGGCGGTGAGAGGGACCATCATGGAGAAGGGCAGGTTATAGATAGACATAGTCTTGGAGTAGATACCATAAAGGCTCCGGGCGGCGTCCAGGGCGGGGCCGGTACCGTCAGGGTTCAGGAGAAGACCGTCCACCTGCTGGAAGACGGTGGTCAGCTGGCTGTTGACCAGCTTGGTGTCGATGAGAGTGACAATGGAGGTAGCCGCCGAGCCCAGGGTGATGGGGATGGCAAGGCGCATCAGGTTGGCGAAAATGGTCCCCGCAGGATCCGCCTGGTCCCCGGAGCGTTCTCCCCGGGAGCGGGAGCGCTGGCGGAAATAGAGGACGATGATAAAGAGCAGGGCCACCACGCTTCCGAAGGAGACGCCGATGATGGCGCCTACCGAACCGTAGAATTCCCCGAACTGCTTCATGAAGAAGACGGCCAGAGCCAGCCCCACCAGCAGCTTGGAGCCAGCCTCGATGATCTGGGATACTCCGGTGGGGACCATGTTGAAATGGCCCTGAAAGTAGCCCCGGAAGGCGGACATGATGCATACGCACAGAACCGAAGGGGCCAAGGCAATGATACAGTTTACCGCCTTGGGGTTGCTGATGGCATACTGGGCCAGGGGTCCGGCCAGAACCGTCATACAGAAGAAGCTGGCGAGCCCCAATGTGAGGAAGGTGGTAAGAGCCACCCGGAAGGTGCGCTCTACCTGGTTTTTCCGGCCCAGGGCGTTGGCCTCGGAAATGGATTTGCTGAGGGCCACGGGAAGGCCGGCGGTGGAGATGGTGAGAAAGAGGTTATAGATGTTGTAGGCGGCGTTATAATCTCCCATCACGTCATCGGGAAGGATCCGGCCCAGGGGGATCCGGTAAACGGCGCCGATGACCTTTACCAGAATGGAACTTACCGCCAAAATGGCGGCTCCCCCAAAGAAGGTACTCTTTTTTTGAGATTCAGACAAGATTTCCACAGCCTTTCCTGGGACGATTTGGCCAGATGGGGTCACGGGGTTCTACCGCAGGGTCCATGAGTCATGAGGCCGTTCTTTATTTTCCAAACAGCAGAGGCACAGCATATTCCCGCACCTCCCGCAGGGTCTTTTCCCGGTCGATGGTGAGAAACTCCCCCTGTTCATATATGACTCTGCCCCGGCACATATTCAAAACCACATTGGAGCCATGGGCGGCGTAGGCGATGTTGTTGGCAGCGTCATGGCAGGGGATCAGGTTGGGCGCGTCGGGGTCCAGAAGGATCAGGTCGGCCCAAAGCCCCGGGGCAATGGCCCCCGATTCCCGGCCAAGAGCCTTAGCTCCATTTACCGTACCCATTTCCAGTCCGTCCCATGCGGTGAGGGCCAGAGGATCCTCATGGACTCCGTTTTGAAGGAGAAGGGCCAGCTTCATGTCTTCAAAAAGGTCGGTGCTGTTGTTGGAGGATACCCCGTCAGTACCAAGGGCTACGTTGACCCTTGCCTTTATCAGCTGCCCCACCGGGGCTACCCCGGAGCCCAGCTTCAGGTTGGAGGCAGGATTGTGGACGGCGGAGACCCCTTTCCGGGCCATGATGGCCCAGTCCTCAGGCTCGGTGTGGACACAGTGGGCGGCGATGGCGCGCACGTCGAAAACGCCCCGTTCCGCCAGGGCCTGGATGGGAGTTTTGCCCCAGCGGGCCTTGCATTCCCCGTGTTCTTTCCGAGTCTCAGAAATGTGGACGTGCATTCCAAGGCCCCGGCTCTTGGCAAAGTCGGCGATCCATTCCCACAGGGCGGGGGTGGAGGTATATTCGGCGTGAAGGGCGGCGTCCACCCGGAGGCGACCGTCGTCATAGCCGTGCCAGGCGGAGAATAACTCTTCTTGCTTCCGGCAGTCGTCGCAGGCGGCGGGAGAGAAGTCCTCCCCGAAGAAGATGGCGCCGTTGCAGAGGTTGGCGGAGATCCCCGCGTCGGCCATGGCCTGTCCCACGGTATTCATGCGCATATACATGTCGGCAAGGCAGGTGACCCCCGAGGCGATCATCTCCATAAGCCCCAGGTCGGTGCAGGCCCGGATAGACCTGTCGTCCCAGCGGCCTTCCACGGGAAAAATATACTCGTTGAGCCAGGTGTGCAGATCGTGACCGTCCCCATAGCCCCGCATGGCGGTCATGGCGGTGTGGGCGTGGCAGTTCACAAGGCCGGGCATCAGGATGCCGCCCCTGCCGTCAATGGTCCGGTCAAAGCGCCCGGTAGGCTTTTCCGTTCCTACCGAGGCGATCCGTCCCTCCTCCACCGCCACATAGGCGTTGGAGAGGACGGTATGTGCCGGGTCCATCAGGAGGGCGGTGACGTTTTGAAAGAGAATGGACATAGGGGACTCCTTTCACGCCTTACATCTTTTCCAGACACTTTAAAATAAGCTGGGAAAACTTTTCCCGGCTCTGCTCCGCCGTGGCGTTGACCTCCTCCCCGGAAAGGGGCTGGTCCAGGATCCCGGCGGCCATGTTGGAGAGAAGGGTAAAGCCCAGAACACCCATACCCGCATGGGCGGCAATAATGGCCTCGGGAGCGGTGGACATGCCCACCGCGTCAGCTCCCAGGATCCGGGCAGAGCGGACCTCCGCCGGCGTCTCAAACTGAGGACCGGGGAAGTAGCAGTAGACTCCCTCCCGGAGGGGGAGACCCAGCTCCCCGGCGCTCTGCCGGGTCACCGTTTGCAGGGCGGGGGTATAAACGTGGGACATGTCGGGGAAGCGGGTGCCGAACTGGGGCAGGTTCTCCCCCCGGAGGGGGGATTCCAAAAAGAATTTGATGTGGTCAGTGATGAGCATGATATCCCCCACATTCCACTCCTTATTGACGCACCCGGCAGCATTGGTGACAAGAAGAGTAGAGCAGCCCACCAGCTTCAACGCCCGGACAGCATAGCCCACCTCCTCAAAGGAATATCCCTCATAGTGGTGCATCCGCCCCTGCATAACGGCCACCCGTTTGCCCGAGAGGGTCCCACACACCAGTTGTCCGGCGTGGCCGGGGGCGGTGGAGACCTTAAAGTGGGGAATGTCACCGTAGGGAATAACGGTGGGTTCCTCCACCAGGTCTCCCAGAAAGCCCAGGCCAGAGCCCAGGACCATGAGAATATCGGGGACAAAGCCCTTGAGGCGGGAGGAAATGAAGTCGGCGCTCTCCTGATAATGGGAGAAGGAATAACGCATAGGGAAGACCGCCCTTTCCGAAGTGTAAAACAGATTATATTATTCTACACTGTTTTTCCATAAATTGCAATCCGTGGGGGAAGGAGGTTTGGGTAAATATAAATTTAGCGGTGGTTCCATACCTGAACGGGCGGGTTTGGAACCCGCCCCTACAACCCACCTTCGTTAGAATCGTAGGGCGGGACGCCTCGGCCCGCCGCTCCTGTATGGTGCCACGTTCAGGCGCGCCGGGGCGTCGCGCCCTACGGCCTCCCTCTCCCTACTGCCACGATAAATTTATATTTATCCCCCGCCCCCTGGGGCGGGCTGTTCTTTTTGTTCAAAAAGGACAATTCTGCTGGTATTTCCTTCCCTTTCTTGCATTTCAAGGAAGAAGGGGCTATAATGGCCTTATCTTAAGAACCATAGGAGGGATCCATATGAAAAAAATGATCCGCTGGCTGCTGGCCCTTGGTATGGCCGGAGCTTTGCTGGGCGCCACCGCCGCCATGGCCGCCGGGGAGACGGTCATCTCCGTTCAACTGGACGGTGCGCCCCTGACCTTTACGGACGCCGTGCCCCAGGTGCGGGACCAGCGCACCTTCCTGCCCCTTCGGGCCGTCTTTGAGGCCATGGGAGCGGAGGTTTCCAGCGAGGGGAGCGTCATCACCGCCACCCGGAACGGCAAGACCCTTGCCATGACCCTGAATGAAACTGCCGCCACCCTGACCCAGAATGGGGAGACCACCCCCATCACCATGGACGTGGCCCCCTATGTGGACAATACCACATGGCGGACCTATGTGCCCGTCCGCTTTGCCGCCCAGGCTTTTGGCTGCGCGGTGGGCTGGGATCAGGCAAACTCCACCGCCATCATCGTGGATACCGACAAGGTGGTGGACGCCGCCCTGGAGGGAAAGAGCTTCACCTTCCTGGAAAAGCTGATGGCCTACAGCGAGAAGTATAATAAGGGGATCTGGGATGTGGAGGCCGGCTTTGACGCCAGCATGACCATGATGAGCCTGCCCATGGTCATGAGCGGCTCCATGAAGGGGACCGTCCAGGACAGCGGGAAGATGAGCATGGACATGAACATGAAGATGGACATGACGGAGTTCGTGGCGGGGATCAACCTTCTGGCCCGGATGAGCGAGGGACAGGGCGTGGAGTTCACCGCTGAGGAGCAGGCCATGCTGGATTCCCTGAAGGAGAAGGGGATCGACCTTTCCATGCGGGGCGATCTGGGGAAGGGGAACCTTTGCTTGAACATGCGCGGCGACCTTCTGGCCCAGGCCGGGATGGACAACGATACCTGGTATACCATGGATATGGCCGCCATCCTGGAGCAGATGGGCATGGACTGGACCCAATTGCTGGAGGCGTCCCAAAACATCGACTATGTGACCCTGGCTAAGGGGGCCCTGAGCACTCTGCCCCTGAACGATTCCACCACCGCCTACCCCCAGGTGAAGGACACGGTGGAAAAGATCGTGAAGGCCCTGTCCGACGAGGGTTTTGTGAAGGAGGGGGATGAGTACACCGCCCTTCTGGAGATGGAGGAGCAGGGTGTAGCCTTTACGGTGGTGCTGACCCTGTCCATGAAGGATGACGCCGTGACGGCCTATCTGATGGGCTTCCATATGGAGGCTCAGGAGGAGGGGATGACGGTATCCATGGATATGACCGCCTCTGTGGATGACCAGGACCGGCTGACGGCTGAGATAAATATGGACATGGCTTCCCTTCTCACCATGAGCATGACCATGGACGGAAAGTATGCCCCGGGCAGCACGGCCCCCGCCACCCAGCCTCCTGAGGGAGCCCCTGTGGTGGACCTGATGGAGCTGATGGCCGCCGAGATGGGGGCCGAGGAGGCCGCTCTGGGGATCATCGGCGGCGCCGACGGTCCCACGGCGGTGCTGGTATCCGGCGAAGCCAACTGACAGGAAATATTTGAGAAAGCTTTTGAAACAAAAAAGAACCCCAGCGGCGTCAGATCATAAGCCGCTGGGGTTCGCTTTTTTAGACCGTGCCCCTGTGGGTGGCTGTGGGCAGCCGCCCGGACGGAAGTTCTGCTTGATTCGCCCTGTTAGCCTGCTTATGCGTCTCTTCGCAGGGGCGACCTTTATGGTCACCCACACAGTATGGAAACACTTGTAAATTTTCATTTATTGCCCAAACGCAGGACCGCCGCCCGAAAGTTCCGGACGGCGGTCCTGCGCTATTTTTTAAAATAGACTTCTCTTACTTCGCCAGAATGCTCTTCACCGCATTCCGGCCGAAGTAGACGGCGGAGCCGATGGCCATGCCGCAGCACGGATACTCTGCATCAAAGAGACCGGTGAAGGCCACCTCGCCCGCGGCATAGAGGCCGGGGATAGGCTTATCCTTGGTGTCCAGTACCTGGGATTTGCCGTTGATCTCCAGACCGCCGAAGGTGACGGAGGAGCCGGGGTTCATCTTAAAGGCCCAGTAGGTCTCGCCCTCTACAGGGATCATATATTCGGCAGGCTTGCCAAAGTCGTCGTCCTTGCCCTTGGCGCACAGCTTGTTGTAGCGCTCCACCGTGGCTGTGAGCTTGGCGGGATCGATGTTGATCTGCTTCGCCAACTCCTCCAGAGAGGAGGCTTTGTAGGAAAAGTTGGGGCTTTCCAGAGTCACGCCCCACTGAAGCATGGGATAATTTTCCACGCACTTGCCGTCCTTCACGGCGGTAATATAGTACCCGCAGGTGCTGTCCGCGTCGGCCAGGGCCTGGGCCACATGGGACTGGTAGGAGTACTCGTTGACCACCCGGTCTCCGTCCTCGCTGAGGATAAGGCCAGACTCCTCGGCGATACCCACATAGCAGTCGTAGTTCACGTAGACCAGCTGCATACCTGGGGCGTCAAAGTTCTTGGCACCCACAGCCTGGGCCATCACAAGACCGTCGCCCACATTGCCCATGGGGACGCCGGAGGCCATATTGTTGGGCAGGAAATCGTGGTACTTGGCCAGCATTTCCTCGTTGTGGCAATAGCCGCCGGT
The DNA here is from genome assembly GCA_947565875.1 of uncultured Pseudoflavonifractor sp. Classification (GTDB taxonomy): domain Bacteria; phylum Bacillota; class Clostridia; order Oscillospirales; family Oscillospiraceae; genus Vermiculatibacterium. Next base: position 2,776 of record CANOHR010000019.1, on the reverse strand, counting down.
GCAGAGGACTACGTTCTTGGCATTGACGGTGACCTTGCCCCCGTCCTTCTTCTCGGCGATGACGCCCACCACGGCGCCGCTCTTATCGGTGATAAGCTCGGTGGCGGGGCAATTATAGAGGATCTTCCCTCCCGCCTTCTCGTAAGCCAGAGTCAGGGGGACGCAGAACTGTCCGCCGTGGCCGCTGGTCTGTCCGCCGCCGCCCTTCACGTTGTGGACCCGCCAGGGGGTGATGGAGGAGTGGATGGGCTCCACGTCCTGGATCTGGACGCCCCGGTCCACCAGCCACATAAGGTTATCCAGGGAATTGTCGCAGAACTGCTTGACCAGGGACTTGTTCATAATTTTGTCCCGGTCAAAGCTCATGAGATAATCGTACATCATGTCGGCGTTATCGGAAAAGCCTTGCTCGGTCTGCCATTTGGAGCCCGCAGCCAGGATCTTACCGCCGCTGCGGGTGGTAGAGCCGCCGGTCACGCCGGTCTTCTCCAGCACCAGCACGTTGGCTCCGGCCTCCAGAGCGGTGGTGGCGGCGGAGAGACCGGCGGCGCCGGCGCCTACCACCACGATATCCACGTTCAGGGTCTCATCAACACCGGCGGGCTTATCGGGCTGAGCGCTGAAGGCGGCACTGTCTCCACCGGCCTGGGTAATGCAGTCGGATACGGCGGCCTTAATGGCGGAACTGGTGACGGTAGCGGAGGTCACGCCGTCCACCGCCAGAGACTGCTCCTTTACGATGGCGGCAGGGATGGTCTCAATGGGGGAGGTGCTGAGGCCATAGCCCAGGCCGTAGGTTTCCTTGTGTTCCTTGACCTCCACAGCCTTGATGGAGGTCTCATCCACAGTAACGGCCACGGTAACGTCTCCATTCTGTCCCTTGGCGGAGGCGGTATAGGTCCCGGCTTTCATGGACTTAGGGGCAGAGGTTTTTCCCGTGGCTTGAGCCAGGGCGTCGGCCACAGCGGCCTTCACGCCATTGGAGGTCATGGTAGCGCCGGATACGCCGTCGATGCCGGCGCTCCCGGCGGCCTTCACCTGCTCCTGAAGCTTGGGAAGGGCGGCGCCGCCAATGGCGGGAGTCTCCTTGTCGCCGGTGAGGGTGCAGGCGGTGATCTTCCCGTCAGCGACGGTGACGGTGGCGGTAATGTCCCCGCCAAAGCCCACGCCGGTCCCGGTGAAGGTGCCGGTGGCGGGAGCGGTGAAGCCGGGTACGTTCACCAGGGTAGCGGTGTTGGGATGATCCTTGTCCCAGACTACCTCGATGCCCAGCAGTTCGCTGAGGTAGCGAAGGGGCACGTAGGTAGCGCCGTCATAGGCGAATACCTCGGCGGCTTCCCCGTTGGACTTCAGGGGGGTGACGGCCTGACCGTTGATGGTCATATCCATGGGGGTAACGGAAATGCTCTTCTCCGTTCCGGCGGCCAGAGCCGCCGTTCCCAGGACCATAACAACAGCCAGGGCCAGTGCAGTGATCCTTTTCTTCATTTTTGTACCTCCTTACAAATCATTACCGGTACTGCCTAATTAAATTAGACAAACATATTATACAACATCTGTCGGACTTTGTAAATTGCTTCCAATATAAATCTTTTATAAAGTATTGGGAAGATCAAAAAAAGACGCACTATATCAGGGTAAAAAAGTACCGCCTCCAAAGAGGCGGTACTTTAAAAGAAGAAAAAATCAGCGCTTGCTGAACTGGGGAGCCCGACGGGCGAAGCGCCTTCGGCTGCTTCGCAGTGCGATCAAAATAAAAGCCGCCCGTCGGGTATAAAAAAGTACCACCCCCGAAGAGGTGGTACTTTCTGAGAGTAAATCAGCGCTTGCTGAACTGGGGAGCCCGACGGGCGGCTTTGAGGCCGTACTTCTTACGCTCCTTCATACGAGGATCCCGGGTGAGGAAGCCGGCGGCCTTCAGGGCCGGACGGTACTCGGGGTTCATCTCCAGCAGGGCACGGGAGATGCCGTGGCGGATGGCGCCGGCCTGGCCGGTAACGCCGCCTCCGGTAACGGTGGTGTCGATATCCACCTTGCCCACCGTGTCGGTGGTGACTAGGGGCTGACGGACCACCATCTTCAGAGTCTCCAGACCAAAGTAGTCGTCAATGTTGCGACCGTTGATGGTGATGGCGCCGGTGCCGTTGGGAAACAGATGCACACGGGCCACAGAGGACTTCCGGCGACCGGTGCCATACAGGTAAGGCTTCTTGCTCTTATACATATTCCGTTACCTCCTTAGTCCATGGTCCAGGGCTCGGGCTTCTGGGCGGCATACTGGTGTTCACTGCCGCGGCAGATGTGGAGCCGGGAGAGGGAATCCTTGGTGATGGTGTTCCGGGGCATCATGCCGCGGACAGCCAGCTTCATAGCCAGTTCAGGCTTTTCCTTCATGAGGGTGGCGTACTGGGTCTCCTTCAGGCCGCCCACCCAGCCGGAATGACGGCGGTAGTACTTCTGCTCCAGCTTCTTGCCGGTAAGCACCGCCTTCTCGGCATTGATGATGACGACGTAGTCCCCGCAGTCGGCGTGGGGGGTGTACTCCGTCTTCCGCTTGCCCCGCAGCAGATCGGCGGCGATGACGGCGGTCTTGCCCAGAGGCTTGTCGGCCGCGTCAAGGACATACCACTTGCGGACAATGTTGCCCTTGTTTGCCATAAAAGTGGACATGGTGAAACCTCCAATTCCTATGCTCTCCATCAAAAAGAGCGATTTTACACTGGAAAATGCCCCGAACCTGGACGTTCGGAGCGTTTTGTATTATAATACCGTTGTG
>CANOHR010000018.1 GCA_947565875.1 uncultured Pseudoflavonifractor sp. | reverse complement strand
ACTTGATAAGCTGCTGATAGGTGCCCACAGGGCTGCTGCCTGTGGCAAGGCCCAGTACGCAGTCCGGTTTCAGGATGACCTGGGCGGAAATGATGTTGGCCGCGGTGCGGCTGAGTTCCTCGTAGTTCTTGACACGGATGATTCTCATAACAGATTAACCCTCACTTTCACATACTGCCCGGCGGACTTTCAAGATAGACGCCGCCGCCACGGAGAGCTCGTCGATCTTGTTTTCCATAAAGAAGGGGGTCAGGTTGGTGTTGGCCCCTGCCTCGCCGCAAATGCCCACCCAGATCCCAGCGGCATGAGCGTTTTTGGCGGTGATCTCGACCATCCGGCGGATGGCGGGATCCTCGGAGTTGAAGATATTGCTCACTTTGGCGTTCATCCGGTCAGCGGCCAGAGTGTACTGGGTCAGATCGTTGGTGCCGATGGAGAAGAAGTCCACCAGCTTGGCCAGCTCGTCGCTCATGACCACGGCGGCGGGGGTCTCGATCATCACGCCGATCTTAATGTCGTCGGAGACGGGGACCCCTTCGGCCTTCAGTTCAGCCTTCAGGTTATTGAGCAGTTCCTTGGACTTCATCACCTGAGTCACACTGGTGATCATGGGGAACATGATGTGGAGGTTGCCGTAAGCTGAAGCCCGCAGCAGGGCCCGCAGCTGGGTGCGGAAGATCTCCGGCTGGTCCAGGCAGATCCGGATGGCCCGGTAACCCATGGCGGGGTTCTCCTCGTGGGGGATCTTGAAGTAGGGAGCCTGCTTGTCGCTTCCCAGATCCAGGGTACGGACAATGACCTGGTTGGGAGCAAAGATTTCCAGGACCTTTTTATAGGCCTGAAACTGCTTCTCCTCCGAGGGAAAGTCAGGGGAGTCCAGGTAAAGGAACTCACTGCGGAACAGGCCCACGCCGTCGGCTCCGGCCTTCTTAGCGTCCTCGGCGTCCTTGACGCTGCCGATGTTGGCGCAGATATGGACATGATGGCCGGACTTAGTGATGGCCTCCTTATCTTTGTAATGCTGGAGAAGAAGCTTTTGTTCTTCAAAATCCGCCTTCTTCTTGGCGTACACACTCAATTCGTCGGCGTCGGGATTCACGATGACGTCTCCGGTCAGGCCGTCCATGGCCACGGTGCCCTCCTGAGGCAGCTTGTCGAATTCATCCCCCATACCCACGATGCAGGCGATACCCATGGAGCGGGAGAGGATGGCGGAATGGGAGGTGGTGGAGCCGTTCCGGGTGATGCAGCCCACCACGTATTTCTTGTCCAGTTTTACCGTCTGGCTGGGAAGCAGGTCATCGGAGGCCACGATGATGGGCTCTTTGGGCATGGGAGGGGCGTCATCCAAGCCCTTGAGGATACGGATAAGCCGGCCCGATACGTCCTGAACGTCGGCGGCTCGGGCCCGCATAGTCTCATCGTCGATCGCCTGAAACATGTCGTGGAGCATGTCCCCGGTCTGTTTGACGGCCCACTCGGCGTTGCAGCCGGAGGCCACCAGACCGGAAACCCCCTCACAAAAGTCAAGATCTTCCAGCATCATTCGGTGGATATCAAAGATCATGGCCGCGTCGGCATCCTTTTTTAAGGTGTCCTCATAGAGAGCGGTGAGTTCGTCGGTGGCCCGGTGCTGGGCGTCGGCAAAGCGGACGCTCTCCTTTTCCGGGTCACGGTCAGTGAGATGCTCTACTGACAGATCCACTGTCTCCATATGCCATAATCTCGCGACAGCGATCCCCTCCGCCGCACCGATCCCCTTCAGTTTCATACACGACACTCCCTTGTTCTTTTAAATTGTATAGGTATTATATCTGGACCGTGGTATTTTAATTTGTTGCAATGATAACAAATTATACCATAATCTTCGTGCAGAATGCAAGGGGGAAACGGAAAAAGGGATAAGAGCATTTGTGGGAATCATACAGGAGAAGGAGGAATAGCTTTTCCAGAGCCATGAAGCAGCCCCTGGGCCGCCATGGCGCAGAGATAGACAAGAACACCGAAAAAAAGGCAGAAAAGGCATGCCGTGCCCTCCCCCAGGTCTGAGGGGAGAAGCACAGAAAAAAGAAGCCGGGCGCACAGCCCTGAAAGAAGGGCGGACAGTCCGGGACCTACCAGCCAGGGAAAGAGACGGGGCTTAACGGAAATGGCGTGCTGGAGGGCGTTCCAGTGAAGGAGGACTCCCAGCACCGTGCTGACCAGCAGCGCCTCCACATAACCCCGGAGCCCCACGCCGGGAATGGTCATCCGCTGCCAGGTGAGGAGAAACTGCACCGCTCCGCAGATGAGGCTGTGGCAGGCGGTGAGAGTCTGTTTTCCCAAAGCGTTCAGAGATATGGCAAAGACCGATTCCAGGCATGAGAGGGCTACCGCTGCGGCCAGGGGCAGAGCAAAGCGGCCTACCGCCTCTTCCTGAAAGAGAAGTCGTCCCAGGCTCGGAGCCAGTACGGCCAGAAGGGCGGCGGAGGGGAAGAGAAAAAAGGTGGCGGCGGTGACGGCCCTGTCCACCTGCCGGCGGCAGCGCTCCCACCGGCCCAGGGCGGCGGACTGGGCCATTCTGGGCAGCAGGACCAGTCCCATGGCGGAAATAAAGGCGGTGGGCAGGGTGAGAAGGGGCAGGGTCATACCGCACAGGATCCCAAAAGCACTCATGGCGGAACTTACGTTTTGGCCTGCCCGTACCAGGCATTGGGGGATGATGACGGCGGTGGCGGCCCCCATCAGATTTCCCAACAGGGAGGTCAGACCGATGGGGATGGAGATGTGGAGGACCTTTTTTACAAGGTCCCGCCGGGGGACGCCCTCCCCGGCGTGCCGCTGTCCCATGGACCGGTGGAAAAGAAGGGCCAGGGTGACGGCGGAGAAGACCTCGCACAGGATCATGCCGCAGACGATCACTCCCACCGTGCGCTCCGGACTTTGGGGCAAAAGCCACCATAAAAGTCCCAGCACAGCCCCCGCGCGGATCACCTGTTCGCAGATCTCCGTAAAAGCTGGGGGTCGCACATTGCCGGAACCATAGAAGGCGTGTTTATGAATGTTTTCGATCCCGGTGAGAAGAACGCAGGGCAGCAGCAAAAGAAGCCCCAGCCGGGACCGGGCGTCTCCCAGCAAATGGACGGAGATGGCGTCGGAGAGGGGGACGGTCACCAGCGCTACCACGCCAAAGGCGGTCAGAAAGCCCCACAGGCAGGTCCTCAGAGTCTGGCGGGCGGCTTTGTCATCACCGGTGGCCCGGTACCGGGCGGACAGGTTGGAGCAAGCCGCTGTAAAGCCTACTGCGGTAAGGGACATCAGCACGGCGGAGACGGGCAGGACCAGCTGGTATAGGCCCATGACCTCCGCACCCACCATACGGGAAAGGCAGACCCGGTAAATAAAGCCTACCCCCTGGGAAAAAAGGCTCACAGCAGTCAAAAGCATGGTGCTGCGCAGAGCGGACATAGTATGCAAAAAGAGCCCCCCTCTCATAGGAAAAGCCTATGAGAAAGGGGCTGTCCCATATGAGGTGAAATAAAAAAATGCTGGGTCCGCCGTCATAGCGGTTTACATAAAATTCAAAAGAGGGGGAGAAGGAGCTTCAGACTTTGACTTTTTCATCAAACAGAGGTAGAATGGACCAAAATCCGATTTTCCCGAGGTGGTCCCCATGTTTGCCGTTTTTGTCAATATGGCTGCCGTCCTGCTGGGCAGCGCCCTGGGGCTTTTGCTGAAGGGCCGTTTCTCGCCCCGTATAGGCTCCGCTCTGATGAAATGCCTGGGCCTATGCACACTGGGGATCGGTTTTTCCTCTTTGCTGGGTACGGCGGATACCCTGTGTGTCATCCTCTGCATGGTACTGGGGACCCTGCTGGGAGAGTGGATCGATATCGAAAAGCGGATGGACGGGCTGGGGGAGATGCTGAAGAGACGGCTCATCAAAGGGGAAAGTGGGGAAAACCGCTTTGTGGAGGGTTTTGTCACCGCCACGGTGGTCTACTGCGTGGGAGCCATGTCCATCAACGGCTCCATTGCCGCAGGGCTTTACGGCGACTATAGCATTATCATATCCAAAAGTGTACTGGACGGGGTGGGGGCCGTTACCTTTGCCGCCGCCATGGGGATCGGGGTGGCCTTTTCGGCGGTCCCCATCCTTTTTTACCAGGGGGGGATCACCCTTCTGGCCGGAGTGGTGGGGCCCTACCTTCCCGGTCCCGTCATTGTGGAGATGAGCGCGGTGGGAGGGGCCATCATCGTGGGCATTGGCCTCAATTTGCTGGACCTTCCCAGGGAGAGGCTGCGGGTGGGCAATATGCTCCCCGCCATCTTTCTTCCCATTCTGTACGTACCGCTGGCAAACGCCCTTTCCGGGGTTTTGGGAGGGTGAGGGCGGCTATGAACGTTACCATACCGCCCGGGGCGGAGCGGGTCCTGAAAACGCTGACCGCCGCCGGATATGAAGCCCATTTGGTGGGAGGCTGCGTGCGGGATCTTCTGCGGGAAGTCCCACCCCAGGACTGGGATATCTGTACCTCTGCTCTCCCGGAGGAGACAGAGGCTTGCTTTAGAGAGCAGCGTGTTGTAAAGACCGGGCTGAAACATGGTACGATTACCGTCCTGGACGGGGAGGAGGCCTATGAGGTCACGACCTATCGCAGTGACGGGCCTTATTCCGACGGCAGGAGGCCGGATCGGGTCCGGTTTGTCTCAGACCTGCGGGAGGACCTTTCCCGGAGGGATTTTACCATGAATGCCATTGCCATGGATCTGACAGGCGGATTGTATGATCCCTTTGACGGGGAGAAAGATATCCGGGAGGGACGGATCCGCTGCGTGGGGGAGCCGGTCAGGCGCTTTCAGGAGGATGGCCTACGGATCCTGCGGGGCCTTCGGTTTGGCGCCGTGTTGGGATACACGCTGGAGGAGAAGACGGCAAATGCCATCCACGCCTGCCGGGCCATGCTGGAGCATGTGGCGGCGGAACGGATCCATATAGAATTATGTAAACTAATAGTGGGGCTGGGAGCGGGAGAGATCCTGCGGGAATTTCCCGATGTACTGTGGCAGTTCTGGCCGGAACTGGAGCCCCTTTTCACCATGGAGCAAAATAATCCCTGGCACTGCTGGAACGGCTGGGAACATACTCTTCACGCGGTGGAGGCGGCTCCGCCGGAACTTATCCTCCGGCTCACCATGCTCCTGCACGATGTGGGAAAGCCCCGGTGCAGGGTAACCGATGAGGCGGGGATCGACCACTTTTGCGTTCACCCGCAGGTGGGATCAGAGATGGCCGATGAGATGCTCCGAAGGCTGAAATTTGAAAATCAGGTCCGCCGTCAAGTGGTCACCCTGGTAAAATACCACGATATCGACCTGCCGGAGGATCCCCGTGTGGTCCGCCGGTGGCTGAGCAGACTGGGGAGAGAGACCTTTTTTCAGCTTTTGGAGGTCAAGCGGGCAGACGCTCTGGCACAGGACCGGGATAAGTCCCATAAGCGCCTGGAGCGGTGCGAGGGTCTCCGGGCTCTGGCGGAGACGCTGGCGGCGGAGGGACAGTGTCTCTCCCTGAAGGAACTGGCCGTAAACGGCAAAGACGCCCTGGCCTTGGGACTTTCCCCCGGACCGGAGGTGGGAAAAGTCCTGACTGCCCTTCTGGAGCGGGTCCTGGACGGGGCGCTTCCCAACGAACGGGAGACCCTTCTGAAGACGTTGAAGGAATATGAAAAGCAAAACTGATAAACGAACCGGGCCGCCGTCCTTCTTTGGACGGCGGCCCGGTTCGTTTATCTTGATCGTAGGGGCGGATATTATCCACCGGAAGGGGGAGCTTTCGCCGTCAATTTAATATTTTTAGAAAAACTGTCACAAAAGTGCAGAGCCGCCGGATATAGTAGATATGAGGGAAAAGCTGGAAAAAAACGGATGGGTCAGCAGGCAACTAAAAAGAAAAGAGGTATGGAAAATGAAAAAAATGAAGCGGGTCCTATGTGGATTTCTGGCATGGGCGGTTTTGGCCGCGACGGTGCAGTGTGGCCCATGCACATTGGCGGCGGGCAGCGGCGGTGTGGAGGAAGAGATAGCGGCAATTACGGAAGCGCCGCTTACCGCGGAGGATGTGCGGCGAGAGAGCAGCCGGACGGACCGTTTTCTTGTCCGGGGGGCAAAGGCTGTGGCGGCAGGTGATATGCTTGGCGGAAAGCTGTGTATTTCCAGCCGTCCTCTGCAAACCAACTGTGAGGCGCTGGAAGGATTCTTTGTGATTGAGTTGGAGGAGCAGGTCATACCGGATGACTTTATCAGTATGCTTCAGGATCAGGAACTTGAGATATACCCCGATTCCAGGTTGAGCTTCGCCAGCGCTGACAGTGTGGCGGAGGAAAACGCCGTGCCAAATACTCCTGGTTTGGAGGAAATGCCTACCGCGGCGCGGGAGGCGGACGGCGGAGAGGGAGTCTTGATCGCTCTGCTGGATAATGGGGTAGACATTTTCCATAAGGATCTTCAGGGTCACCTGACGGATGGTTGGGATGTTTACCACGACAGCGCCAATACCGCCGCTGACGGCGCCACCTTTGGGCAGGCTCACGGGACCCATATCGCGGGGATCATTGCCTCTGTGGCGCCGGGGGCCAGGATCATGCCCGTACAGATATCGGAGTACGGCGTAGCTTACGTCAGCACGGTGATCGAGGGGATCCGGTATGCGGAGGATCAAGGAGCCATGCTTGCCAATTGTAGCTGGACGACAGAGGAATATAGTCCTCTGCTGGAAAAGGCGATGGAGGCGTCTCCCCTCTTTTTTGTGACGGCTGCGGGCAACGACGGCAGAGACATGTCCCAGACGCCGGTATACCCGGCATGTTTTGGGCTGGATAATGTCATCAGCGTTGCCTCTGTGGGAAGGGATGGCCGGTTAAGTTACTTTTCTTCCTATGGGACGAGTGTTGACATTGCCGCCTGGGGGGATGAGGTAGAGAGCACAAAGCCTGGGAACGCCTACGGAACTCTTTCCGGCACATCCATGGCGGCAGCTCATGTTTCCGGGGCGGCGGCCCTTGCTCTTTCCGCCGGGGTCCAGGTCTCTGAACTGAAGGAAGCGCTGAAGGAAAGCGCGGACAAGACGAAAGCCATGGTGGGCTTTACCGATCAGGGAAATGTTTTGAACCTTTATGGTCATACTTATACTCTCGCATCCGAAGGGGAAACGGAAGCTTCCGCCCCGGTGGGCTATTCCGCCCGGAATGGAAAGGTCATCGACATTTTTGGGGGAAGTTCCCACTATAATGTATTGGCCGACAACGGGGAGATCTTGAGTTGGGGACAGGGGGGCAGCGGACAGCTGTGCGATGGGACCCGAACCAACAGCAAGACCCCGGTAAGATCCGGTTATAAGTATGAAAAGGAGTTTATGTTTAACGAGGCCGGCGATCCGGCGCACCTGTGCGGCGGCAGCAATACGGTCTTTCTGGTCTCTCCCAGCGGAGAAGCCTATGGATGGGGGGAGAATGATTGTAAGCAGATCCAGAACCCTATGAATCCCGGCTCTTATGTAACGTCGCCCTACCGGGTCTTTATGGGACCCATCAAGGATATCGCGGCGGGCAGCTCCTTTGCCCTGTATCAGATGCAGGATGGCAAGGTGTGGCGGTTCGGAAATGATCTGGGCTACAAGACCGGAACGTGGAATTATAACGCCTCCGGCGAGGAGCTTACGGAGTTCCAGGGCGCCAAGGCGGTGGCGGCGGGCAGCTCCCTTGCCCTTGTTTTGCTGGAGTCGGGAGATGTGCAGGCCTGGGGAGAGCTTTCCAAGAATACAGACTCGGCCGGAACAACGGCCCGGGTCTACGAGCCTGTCTCCCTGGTGGAAGGCAGCAGCGTCATGGGGCCCAAGGATTCCTATAAGGATATCGTGGGCGCGGGGGACAACGGCGTCCTTCTGACAACGGATAACTGCATCAACACCACCCAAAAAAGAGCGCAGATCTCGTCCTCCGGGCGGACCTATACCCGGAGAGTGGTTGGAAGCCGGACCTCTGAGATCGTGCAGATCGAATGCGGCCGCAGCGGAGAGATAGTCCTGGATTCCCATGGAAAGGTGTGGGTCTCCGGCGGAAACAGCTATGGGCAGGCCGGACACGGGACGGTCAGCGAATGGGCCGGCAATGCCTCTATGACCGCGGTTCCCGGCCTTTCCAACATTGTGAAGGTGGCGGCCACCGATTATAGCTTTGCCGCTTTGCAGGATGACGGAACGGTCTGGGTCTGGGGCTCCAATTTGTACGGGGAGTTGGGGAATGGAGGAAAGGATTCCTACAGCGCGGTCCCCGTCAGGGTTTCCATGCCGGTGGCCTACGGCACGATCTCCGAATTTGAAAAGGTCAAGCTTGAAACGAAATACGGAACGGCGGCGGAGGCTTTGGAGCTTCCCCAAACGGTAAAGGCCAAGCTGACAGACTGGACCTGGGAGGACCTTCCCGTTGTCTGGGACCTTACGGGATATGACCCGGAAAAGGCGGAGGAGAGCCAGATCTTCACCGGTACTGTCACGCTCCCTGATGACCTTCGGAATCCCTCTGGGGCGGAGCCTCAGCTTGAGATCATAGTGCGGGGCCCCATTATCGACAACGATATTAAAAATATTCCCGCCCTTACCCAGGAGATCGGGCAGAATATTTATCTGGCGCCTGTAGATAGGCTCCACGCCTACGGGACTCCCGACACGGTCGCCCTGCCGGAGACGGTGGTGGCGGAGCTTGTGAGAGGAGGCTCCGCAGAACTTGCGGTCCGTTGGGATACCGGGGCATACGACCCCTCCCAGGTGGGGCTCCAGACCCTTACCGGGGAGGTCGTTATTCCCGAAGGATCTGATATCACCAACTCCAAAAATATAAAAGCCACCATAGAGATCACAGTCCTTCCCAGACAATATGAGGTGTGGGAGGCGGACCCCGCCGAGATCTCCATGGAGATCCTGACGGGCAGCACCCTGGACCAGATCAGCGAGCAGCTCCGGCAGGAGGGAAAGTCAACTCTCAGCGTCCGGGTTGCGGATCTGTCCTCCGACGTGGAGGTGCTGACCTTCTGCGATATCGTTGTGACGGAGGAGGATAATCCCGGATACAGCGCCAGCAAGGATATTCCGGGGGAATATGTGCTTACGGCCCGTCTTCCCGAAAACTTTACGCCCCTTGCGGAGGATATCCCTGGGCCTATCACGGTAAGGGTGACCTCCTCCAAGGTGGATATTGCCTCCACGGAGCTTGCCCGTATGGAGGCGCCTCAAAGCATTTTGCCCACAGCCCTGGAGGGGATCCCCGCCCAGGTGAACGCTGTCCTGGAAAACGGTATGGTGATACCGGTGGACGTGCAGTGGGATTGGCGGCAGTATATCATGGATAGACACACGGTGGGAGAGCATATCCTGTTGGGGACCCTGGTCAATCTGCCCCCCATGGCAAAGCAGCCGGAGGGAGAGGAGATCACCGCCACCATGGTGGTGGATGTGTACCCGGTGAACTATACCGTTTCCGGCGTTTTGGGCGATAATATGCTGGAGGCGGACGCGGGGCTTACCCTGGAGGAGATCACGGCCCTTCTGAGGCCCACTCTGGAACTGGAGATCACCAGCGTGGATCACCAGCCGGAGCTCACCGCGGCATACGAAGCGGAGGTCGCCCTTGAGACAGAGAGGAATCCTGACTTTGACCCGGAGCAGGCGGACGTTTATATTTTGAAGGGGACCCTGGCGCTGCCCTCCAATATGTCCTGCCCGGCGGATGAGGGTCACGATGAGATCCTGCTTCAGACCAACGCGGTGGAGGTTATAGATGTGGAGCCGGCCTATGTCCTGACGGTGGAGGGGACCGCCTTTGAAGACATTGCGGCTTTGCCCGGGCAGGTGACGGTCACCCTGTCCTGCGCGGGGGTGGACGGGGTCAGAAAAAAGATATCCTCCGGTGTTGACTGGGGCGTGGGAGAAGGCTATGATCCCCTTCCCACAGAGTGGCGCGAGGACGGTACTGCCCTTATGGAGGTGACGGGAACGCTGAAGGATTATCCTCAATATGTCAATGGCGCCGGGGTGGAGGCCAAGCTCTATATCACGGTGACCCAGGCCTTCGATGTGGTGGAGATCACCCCCAGCCGCTTCCCCGCGCAGGGGGTCATGGAGGTGAAGCTGGGCACCTCTCTGGAGGATATTTACAACCAGCTGGAGACCCACAGCGTCGTGCTGACCCTGGAGAACAGCAGGAAGGAGACCAGCACGGCCAACGCCACCTTCCAGCTGCGCCCGGAGGATAACCCGGACTATGATCCTTTGACGGAGGGGACCTACACCCTGAAAGGCTATATTCCGTTGGAGGAGGTCATGCGCAATCCCAAGGGGTTGATGGTGGAGATCGTGGTCAAGACGGTAAAGTACAGCATCACAAACACCAAGGTGACCCGGGTGTCCGGGGTGGTGAGCGGGACGCCCTTTGAAGAGGTGGGCCTGCCCGGTCTGGCGCCCGTTGTGCGCAATGACGGGGAGACGGAGGAAATTCCCGTCACATGGGATGGAAGCAAATATAATGCCACAAAGATCGGCTCTCAGGTGGTCCGGGGCACCCTGGTAGTTCCCCTGCCGGTCCATCTGGAAAATCCCAACAACCGGCAGCCCAACGCGGTGGTGACCATTGTGGATCCCTCGGTGCGGATCCTGTCTCTGGAGCAGCTGCCCAAGAGCCGGATGCTGTTTGCCCTGGAGGAGCAGGAGGAGGAACCGGTCCCCGGCCTGGTGGAGTACCGCTATCTGGCCCGGCTGCTCCATGCGGATGGAAGCATAGCGACAGAGATCATTTCCGTGTTTGTGGAGACGGAAGAGTAAAGAAAACATACTGACCGTGGAAGGGCCCAAAGGCCCTTCCACGGTCGGTATGTCTTTTGCTGCCTTGCCGGAGAAGGGAGGAGAAGGCCGGTGAAAGGAAAGAAGCGACGGTGGATATCGGTCTGGGCCGCGGGGCTGCTTCTGGCTTTCCTGGCGGCGCCCGCGTATGGGGCGGAGGCTGAGCCGCCCGAGTCCTGGACGGAGTTTTCCTGCGGGACCCCAGCGGAGGCCCAGGAGGAGCTTCAGGACGCCCTGCTCCAGAGAAAAATAAATGAGCTGCGGGAGGAGGCGGGGATCGCGCCCTATCTGGGGATCGCTCGCCCCCACCTGATGCCCTCCACAGGTCAGGTGAGGCTCCTGGTGCTGCCCATTATGTTTGCGGATACCAAGCCCCTTACCGGCAGCTGGGAGCAGGATCTGGAATATTATCAGCAGCTGTTCAACGGAGAGGATGACGGGGGAGAATTGATGGACCAGTCTGTCCATTCCTATTTTTTGCGCCAATCCTACGGCCGGTTAAACGTTACGGCGGATGTGTTGCCTATCTATTTTGTGGACGGGCTCAAGGAGGCATATGTAACTGAAAAGGACAGACTTAACTATCACCCAAAATACAATGACCTTGTAGGGGAGGCCCTTCGTACTTATAGGATCGATTACAGCCAATATGACGCAGATGGGGACGGCAGTGTGGATTGCCTTTGCACGATAGAGGGGGATGGC